>JAISRM010000068.1 GCA_031273645.1 Endomicrobium sp. | reverse complement strand
CTCAGTCGGCTGCTAAAATAAACAAATGGATTAAGCAAA
This sequence comes from Endomicrobium sp., assembly GCA_031273645.1. Taxonomy (GTDB): domain Bacteria; phylum Elusimicrobiota; class Endomicrobiia; order Endomicrobiales; family Endomicrobiaceae; genus JAISLV01. The sequence goes on along the minus strand of JAISRM010000068.1, from coordinate 5,541 downwards.
ATTCTTTTAAAAACGGCGTTCCTGAGGTTTCAGAAGATTTATTTTATGCAGACACGCGCGCAGTTTTGTTAAATATTTGCGAATTTGAGGGAAAGTGGCTCGGCGCTTTTGATAAAAACGGAAGCGTTGAAGACGATTTTTTTATTTCGGGAAAAGATAAAACTACCGTAAAACTTTTAAGGCAGGAAGGTTCTTATTATTATTACGACAATAAAAGAGTTCAGGTTCTGAAAATGGAATTTGACGCAAACTCTTCTTTAAGCATGATAATAATACTTCCAAAACAGAATAAAATTTCTTTTGCCGAGCAATTTCTTTTTAAGAAAACAGTTCCGCAAATAATATCGCTGCTGAGCAGACAAAACGCAGTCGTTTACGTTCCCGAATTTCAAACGGCTTCCTTTTTAGATTTGGCCGACGCTTTGTATTATGCCGGCGTTCAAACTTCCGATTATTCAAAAATGTCTGATTCTTTGCTGCAGGTTTCAAATTTTTTACATTATTCTTCAATACAAATAGATTATGAAATGAAAGCCGCGCCTTCGGCGGTAATAGAAATTGACGGAGACGTCGGAAAGATAGAAAGGGATGCTCCGCCGGTCGTTTTCAGGGCGGATCATCCTTTTATATATGCGATAATTGACGAAAGCGGCGGCGAAATATTGCTTATGGGGAAAATGCTCAATCCTTCAAATTGAGATTAAAAAAACGCCTCAAGGCGAACGCCCTAAGGCGAACGCCTTAAGGCGAATGCCTTAAAGGATAAATAAAATGGTAAAAAACGATAAATGGATAAAGACAATGGCTCTGGATAAAAAAATTATAGAGCCTTTTGAGCCCGGACAGATAAAACAAGTTGACGGACGGGGCGTTATATCTTTTGGAACGTCGTCTTACGGCTACGATATGCGCTTGTCTGACGAGTTTATGATTATGAAACCCGTTAAAAGAGATACGGTTTTAGATCCGAAACAATCCTCCGACATTTTTGAAACAATTAAAGTAAAAGATTTTATCATAGTTGAGCCTAATTCCGTCGCGCTTGGAAGGACGATAGAATATTTCAGAATCCCGCGCGACATTGTGACCATAGCTTTTGGAAAGTCAACTTATGCGCGATGCGGGATTTTTGTAAACATAACCCCTTTTGAGCCCGAGTGGGAAGGATACGTAACGCTCTCGATTGCAAACGCCTCAAATTTACCGGTTAAAGTTTATGCAAACGAAGGAATAGCGCAGGTATTATTTTTGGGCGCGCATGAAGTTTGCCAAACATCCTACGCCGACAGAAAAGGCAAATATCAATCCCAAAAAACAATAACGCAGGCAAAAATTTAAAAATGAAAGAGACCAAAAAATATTTAACAATTAAAGAAGCAAGCCTCTGGGCTACAGATTATTTGGGAAAAGAAGTTACGACTTCAAATATTTCCTATCTTATTCAATACGGGCGCATTGCAAAAATAGGGCATAACGGCTCGACGCAAATATCAAAGGAAGAACTTGAAAAGTATTATCTTTCGCTTGATAGATCAAGAGAAAATTCTTGGAAAGAAAAATTAGGCGGCGATTTAAATTGGAAACTTTCATTTGATAATCTAAAAGAATCAGACACAACAAAACATATACACAGACTGCATCCGTATAAGGGCAAATTTATTCCGCAGCTTGTTGAATATTTTTTAGACTCTCACACTGACGATTTTAAGAAAGAAAAATATTTTAATAAAGGCGATATTGTTTTAGATCCGTTTTGCGGAAGCGGAACTACTCTTGCGCAGGCAAATGAGCTGGGAATAAACGCAATAGGCATAGATGTTTCGGCTTTTAATTCATTTATATCAAATTGTAAAATCGGCAAATACGATATTGCTTCATTGGAAAACAGCATCAATATAATTACGGAGAAATTAAATAACAATATTAATTTTGTCAAAGATATTGAGTTTGAGAAAGTTCTCATAGAAAATCTTAAAGAATTTAACGACAAATATTTCCCCGTTCCCGAGTACAAGTATAAACTTAAAAGGAACCTTATAAACGAAGGCGAATATGGACGCGAAAAAGAAAAGCAATTTTTGCCTGTATATAAAGATTTAATTGAGAAATATAAAATAAAACTTCTGAAAAAAAATCCTAAAAATTTTCTTGAGAAATGGTATTTTAAAAATATTATCAATGAGATAAACTTTGTTTTTGAAGAAATCAAGAGGGTTAGCAACATCAATAATAAAAATATTTTAGCTTTAATGCTCAGCCGGACAATGCGTTCGTGCAGAGCCACTACGCATTCTGATTTAGCAACGCTTGTAGAGCCTATTTCAACAGCTTACTATTGTTCAAAACACGGTAAAATCTGCAAGCCTGTTTTTTCAATTATTAAATGGTGGAAAACATATTCAAAAGATACCGTCAAAAGATTAAAAGAATTTGAAAAATTAAAAACAAACACGCATCAGTTTTGTTTAACCGGCGACAGCCGGACTCTCAACATACAATCTGCTCTTGATAAAAAACATGCTTGTTTGGCAGATATATTGCAGAAACAAAAAGTATCCGCAATATTTTCAAGCCCTCCGTATGTCGGTCTTATAGATTATCACGAGCAGCACGCCTACGCTTACGATTTATTCGGATTTAACAGGAAAGACGATTTTGAAATCGGTCCGTTATTTAAAGGCCAGACAAAAGAAGCCCAAAAAAGTTATGTCGAAGGCATTGCTGCAGTTTTAAATAATTGTAAACAATACCTAAAAGACGATTACAATGTGTTTTTGGTAGCAAACGACAAACACAATCTGTACATGCAAATAGCGCAAAAAGCCGCAATGAAAATAGTTAATCAATTCAAACGTCCGGTGCTAAATCGCACAGAAAAAGACAAAGGCGCATATTGCGAAATAATTTTTCATTTAAAGGAAAGCAAATAAATAATTCAAGACTTATAAATACCCGTATGAGAGTTTAAATGAAAAAGAATACAAATATAGAAATAATCTTGAGACAATCTCTAAGAAATAAGTTTGAAAATTACAAACCGGAGCCGGCTTCTATGCCTTTTCACACAAGGCTATTAGGAAAAGACAGAATGGCTTTATTTTCTTTTATACATTCGTTAAATACAAATTTCGGTACGGCTATTTTTGAGCCTGTTGCTCTTGAACTTGCAAAATCTCATTTTGCGGTCGCTCAAAAACAAGCGGATGCGGGAACTCAAATCAGCGCGGCGCTCAAAGAGAAATTCAAGATATTATTGACGAAATTTCGGCGGCAAACAGTAAACCTAATAAAATTGAAGAGATAGAAAGAATAAGAAAAGTAAGCAGGGAAGGCAAAATGCATAAAGTAAAGCTTACAAAAATAGACGTTTATCTTGAAAAATCAACCGGCGAGAAATTCTTATTTGATATAAAAACAGCAAAGCCAAATAAAGGCGGTTTTAAAGAATTTAAAAGGACGCTTTTAGAATGGGCGGCGGCAATTTTTGCTCAAGACAAACAAGCTAAAGTAAATACATTGATAGCGATTCCGTATAATCCCTATGAGCCAAAACCATATGCCCGCTGGACTATGGCCGGAATGTTAGATCTGCAAAATGAATTAAAAGTTGCAGATGAGTTTTGGGATTTTTTAGGCGGCAAAGGGACATATGCGGCTTTATTGGACTGTTTTGAACGAGTCGGAGTAGAATTAAGAGATGAGATAGACGGTTATTTTAAGAAGTATAATAAATAAAAAGAAAAATAATCCGACGACGCGTTAAATTTGGTATAATACGCGCAAATATATAATTTACGGGAGAGCTTTAATTATATGATTTTAATCTTAGATTTCGGTTCGCAGTACACGCAGTTGATTGCAAGGCGCATTAGAGAAGAAAAAGTTTATTGCGAAATTTATCCGGGCAATAAGCCTATTTCGCAATTTAGCGGGCTTAAAGATTTAAAAGGCATAGTTTTATCGGGCGGCTATGACAGCGTTTACATTAAAGGAGCGCCTCATCCCGATAAAAAAAATTTGGGAGCTTAATATTCCGATTTTAGGAATATGTTACGGAATGCAGCTGATAGCCGAACTTTTCGGCGGGAAAGTCGCGCCGTCTAAAAACAGGGAGTTTGGTCTTGCGCAGGTCAGCGTAAATTCTAAAAGCTGTTTGTTAAAAGGCCTTAATTTAAAAGAAATTTTGTGGATGAGCCACGGCGATAAACTTTCCCGTCTTCCCAAAGATTTTAAAATTACGGCTAAATCTTCAAATTCTCCTTATGCGGCGATAGAAAACGTAAAAAAACAAATTTACGGCGTTCAATTTCACCCCGAAGTAAAACATTCCGTCTGCGGCCGCAAAATTCTTCAAAACTTTATTTTTGACATATGCAAAGAAAAACAAGATTGGACGATGAAGTCTTATATCGTTGACGAAATTAAAAGAATCAAAGACCAAGTTGGAAACGGCAAAGTGCTTTGCGCTCTTTCCGGAGGGGTTGATTCTTCGGTTGCCGCCGTTATGCTTGGCAAAGCCATAGGCAAAAGGCTTTTCTGCGTCTATGTTGACCACGGCTTGCAAAAACTTGGCGAAACGCAAAGAGTAAAAAAAGTTTTCGGCAAGGTTTTTGGAAAAAATTTGATAATTAAAGACGCTGAGAAAATTTTTTTAAACAAACTTAAAGGCGTTACGGATCCCGAGCAAAAAAGAAAGATTATAGGGCATACTTTTATAGAAGTTTTTGACGCGCAGGCTAAAAAATTAAAAGGCATAGATTTTCTGCTTCAAGGCACTATTTATCCGGACGTTATAGAAAGCGTTTCAATTAAAGGTTCAAAACAGCCTATAAAAAGCCATCACAATGTGGGCGGTCTGCCCGAAAAAATGAAAATGAAAGTCGTTGAGCCGCTGAAATTTTTATTTAAAGACGAGGTTCGTCTTTTGGGAAAAGAACTCGGCATTGCGCCGGAAATTCTTGACAGGCAGCCTTTTCCCGGTCCCGGACTTGCGATAAGATGTCTTGGCGAAATTACGCATGAAAAACTAAAAATCTTAAAAGAAGCCGACGATATAGTAACTCAGGAAATAAGGAAAGCCGGGCTTTATGAAAAAATTTGGCAGTCTTTTGCGATAATTCTTCCGGTAAAAACTGTAGGCGTTATGGGCGATGCAAGAACTTACGAGCGCGTTATAGTTTTAAGAGCCGTCAACTCCGTTGACGCAATGACTGCGGACTGGGTCAAACTTCCATACGATTTGTTAGGTATAATTTCGTCCAGAATCATAAACGAAGTAAAAGGCGCAAACAGAGTCGTGTACGATATTTAAAACAAACCGCCGGCTACGATAGAGTGGGAGTAAGCGCTAAGTCTTTTGCCTTTTGACTTAGAAAGCTTTGAGCTTATGTAGCCTCCGGCTACACCGCGCCCAAACCTTTCGTCGCCAAAAGCCAAAATACTACGCGCTTGAAATTATCTTGTAGGAGAATAAAATGGAAAGTTCACTTGAACTAAAAGATTTTATATCAAAAGCATTAGAGGATATTTGTTTTGGAATAA
>JAISRM010000089.1 GCA_031273645.1 Endomicrobium sp. | reverse complement strand
AATACTGCCTGTTTGATAATTCCTTCTAATTTTTGCAGCAATGCAATATCTTTTCTTTCTTGTTTACCGTGTTTCTTTAATACTTTATCTTTCGCATGCGTCGCCTGCGGCTCTTTAATTCCGATTATCTTTCCGTCTTTCGTCTCTATCTCCGCGCCGATAAGCCCTTGCAAAGCATTATTTAATACAGTTTCTTTTTCCGCCGCGCTTTTGTCTTTCAGCTCGTCAAATTCTTTCGTAATATCAATAACGTTAGCGCTTTCAGTTTCGCTCTCATTTGCCGCAGGCTGATTAAACGCGTCGTAATTTAGCGCATTGACAGATCCTTTAATTTCAATTAGAATATCATTGAGGCTGTGAATTGGAAGAACGCCGCTGTTTTTAACAGAGGCTTGACCAAGCCTGAGAGGTGCAGGCGTCCTTGAAGCAGCCTTTTCGTTTATCCAAGCATTTACTCCATTATCTGTGCCTTTAAATAATGTCTCTATAATAAACTTTGCTTTATTTTGTTTTTTAGAATAAACCGCTTCCCCTATTACTCCGTAAACTTGCCCGTCTTTGCCTGTAAATTTTCCAATATAAACTTTACCGCTGTTAGAAGCTCTTGATTTTTGACTTTCTCTAAACTCAATACTTCCGCTCTCAATATTGTCTTTAAGAGCCTGCCAATCTTTACCCTCAATGTTATGTTTCCTGTTTTCTTCATGTCTGGGTATATCTTCCGATATAATGACATCGCCGTTCTTTGTTTCAATAAAAAAGCCTTCTTTATCGCCCGCTTTCTGATTAGCCAAATTATTAGTATTATTAATTGCATTATCCGCAAATTTAACGATATTTTTTTCACTGCTTCTTTTTAATTGAAGAAAAACGTTTGTTTCTGTTTCCCGTGAAACATTTGTATCGCTGCCCGACAAATCCTGAAGCCGAATCTTAAGTTGTTCAAAAAAGTCCAACGGTGTTATTCCGTTTGAATTAAAAGCGTTAATCGCCATAGACTGATATATTATAGAAGCAAGCTCCGCCTGTCTTTCGTCAACTCCGTTTTCCAAAAAGAGTTGTTTAATGCGCGCCGTAATATCAAACAAATTCGCCGTTTGCGATTCAGACATTCCTTTTTTTACAAGCTCAGCCTGCTTATTATTTCGCCGTCATACTCTGTATCCAAAACTGCCAATTTACTATTGTGCTAAAGGAATTTGGCAAAAGAAAAAACAGCTCGGATTTTAATTAAATTAATCCGGGCTGTTTTTTATTATTTTATGATTATTAAATTTTATGGGTTCTTCAAATTATTCTTTTCTTCTTTTTTTACCTTGGGGAGTCTTTTCTTTGAATAACTTGTTTTAATGGTTTCAGTCGGCAGTCCTATATTGTTAAGCAGTTCGAGATAAGGATCCGGATCGAGTTCTTCAACGTTTACCATTGTTTTACAGTCCCAATCTCCTCTTGCAACTAAAATTGCGGCCGCAACCGCCGGAGCTCCGGCAGTGTAACTTATAGCCTGAGATTCAACCTCTTCATAGCAAGCTTTATGATCGCAAACATTATATATGAAAAGCTCTTTTCTGCGGCCGTCCTTTGTTCCTACTATTAAATCTCCTATACATGTGTTGCCTGTGTAATTTGGAGCAAGCGTTTTGGGATCCGGAAGACAAGCTTTCAATACTTTCAAAGGCACTACTTCAATACCTTCAGCGGTTTTAACCGGTTTTTCTGATAAAAGACCTATATTTTTAAGAACGTTAAACACATTTATATAGTGATCGCCAAAACCCATCCAAAACCTTATGGAATTTGCATCTATGTTTTTTGAAAGAGAATGAAGTTCATCATGTCCGGTAAGATATACCGGCTGTTTTCCTACAACCGGAAAATTGTAAATCATTTTTTCGCTGTGAACCGGCTTTTCAACCCATTGTTTGTCTATCCACGTCCAAACTTTTTTAAATTCTCTGAAATTGATTTCGGGATCAAAATTTGTGGCAAAATATTTTCCGTGCGAACCGGCGTTTACATCCATTATGTCTATCGTGTCTATTGTGTCAAAAAAATGTTTTTTTGCATAAGCGGCGTAAGAGTTTACTACTCCGGGATCAAAACCTGCGCCTAAAACGGCCGTTATGCCTTTTTGCGCGCAGCGATCTTTGCGTTTCCACTCGTAATTTGCATACCACGGCGGATTTTCGCACACTTTATCGGGATCTTCATGTATTGCCGTATCTATATAAGCCGAGCCGGACTCAATGCAAGCTTCAAGCACAGACATATTGCAAAAAGCCGACGCGAGATTTACGGTTATCGATATATTCCACTGTTTCATTAATTTTATCATTGCCGCAACGTCCAATGCGTTTATGCGTTTAGCCTGTATTTTATTTGAAGGATCTTTATAATTATTTTTACGCTCTATGCTTTCCAAAATATCGGTGCAGGCGTCAAGAGAACGCGAAGCAATATAAATGCTGCCGAACAAATCATTATTTTGAGCAAATTTATGAGCCGCTACATGAGCTACGCCGCCCGCGCCTACAATAAGAACATTTTTTTTCATTTCCTTGCGCTCCTCTCTTTTGAAAGTGATTTTAAAATATTTATTTTATAATTGGCAATCCATGTTTAATATTAATCATTATTCTTTTTAAAAACACAATGTAAAAAGAATTTTTTAGTAAACTTGGATTCCCGCTTTCGCGGGAATGACAAACTAAAAGACTGCTCTGACAGAATTTTTTAGTAAACTTGGATTCCCACCCGATAAAAACATTCGGGTGCAAGCTGCTGAGGAAGAACAAATATTAAAAACACGGGAATGACAAACTGAAAGACGACAGACTGCGTCTGTTTTAT
>JAISRM010000015.1 GCA_031273645.1 Endomicrobium sp. | reverse complement strand
TGCAAGAAAGCTTTTACTTACGGTATGATCTAATATTTTCATAATGTTTATTCCCGCGCAAATAGAATTTCTGATTTTTTATAATAGAATAACCTGTCATGTTTTGTCAATCAAAAGTTTGCGCAAATCTTTGATTTTGACAATTTGAGAAGTTTTTTGTCTAATAAAATATTAATTTTTTTGCTGATTTTTTTAATAAAAGCGTTTTTAGCGCGCGGGAGAAATTTTATGACAGAAGAATTTTTTAACGTTCGTTATCATGAAATATGGCAAGACAAAAGCGTGCCGGTATGGATATTGCAAAACTATGCCCAGCAGGCGGCGGCAATTGACGCAAAAACATTTTCTTTAGGCTGGGAAGATTTTCCGCAAGGAGTGGCATGGGTGCTTACAAAAATCAGTTTCCGCTTGACCGGAAAAATATCAAGCGTCCAGAAAATAAAAGTTAAGACATGGCATGTGTCAAGCGATAAAATATACAGTCGCAGGGATTTTATAATATATGACGAGTACGGCGCCGAAGTTGCAAAAGCCGTAAGCAAATGGCTGATTTTAGATTTGGCAAAGCATAGAATAATAAGAACGCCTCAATTTTTACTTGAAAAGAAAGATTGCGCTTTAAAATTTGCAATGCAGGAAATTGAAAGACCCGCTCCCGCAAAATTTAGCGCAGAGCCCGTAATGCAAACGGTAATTACGTCAAGGCTTGAAGATCTCGATTTAAACGGACACGTAAACAACGTTCATTTTACTTCATGGGCTCTTGAAGGAGTACCGCCTCTGATTTGGGAGACAAAAACGCTTGAGTACATATCGACGGATTTTAAATCGGAACTGAAAGCCGGAGAGATAATAACCGTAAAAACATACGATAACCTTGACGGCTCGTTTTGGCATGAGCTTGTAAAACAAAGCGACTCAAAAGTGGCGGCTGTAGCATTTAGCAAATGGATTTAGCGTTGTTTAACGCTTCGTTAAACTGTCCGCGACAGATTATATAAAAAAAGACGCCCGGATTAATTCTCCGGACGCCTTTTTTTATTTTTAAATGAATTTCCACACAGTAAATTACGCGGTATCAGCGCTAACTGTCAGCGGTTAACTGATTTTTTAAACTTGTATCCCGCAGGCTTCGCCTGTTTTATGGAATACGGACTGTGTCCGTTTTGTTTGTGTCTGTCATTGCCGAAAGTATTAATGTTCTTTCTTCCTAAGCAGCCTGCGCCCGAATGTTTCTATCGGATGTAAAAAGAATTTTTGAGCAAACATGGATTCCCGCTTTCGCGGGAATGACAAACTTAACGACAGGCTGCTTAGGAGGAACGAATATTAAAAACATGGGAATGACACAAACAAAACAGACTCTGTCCGTGTTCTATAAAACAGACGCAGTCTAAAAAGCAATAATGTTAGAAACTATACTAATATTAAACTTGGATTCCCACCCGATAGAGACACTCGAGCGCAGGCTGTTTAGGAAAAACAAATATTAAAAACGCGGGAATGACGGCGGCGCTTTCCGTTTTTATAGGATAAAAATGATTCCCATTTTCAGTTGGTTGGGACAAAACAAACATAGTTTGTGTTCCATAAAACAGACGAAGTCTGCGTTCTGCAAACAACAATTCCCGTTTTCACGGGAATTGTTGTTTGCTAAGTTGTTTCCCCGCAGCTTGCTGCGGGGAATTTAATTTATGCTTTGGATTCTTCTTTTTTATCTGCGTTGTAAGACAAACCTGAAAGCTGTTTGTAAACGCTTCTGCGGTAATTGTATTCTGCAGACGCTTCGTCAAGCAATTTTTGAGCCTGCTGCGGATTTATTTTTGTAAGCGATTTAAACCTGTTTTCGCCGCCCATAAAATCTGCAACGGTGGTCGTGGGCTCGCCGGAATCCATCTTTAAAGGATTTAACCCTTGAGCTTTAAGAGCCGGATTAAAACGGTAAAGTATCCAGCGTCCGCTTTGGACGGCTTTCTTGGCTTCAAGCATGCCTTTGCTCATATCTATGCCGTGAGCTATGCAGTGGGAATAAGCGATCACTATCGCCGGCCCGTCGTATGCTTCGGCTTCGGCAAGAGCCTGAACGGCCTGATTCATATTTGCGCCCATAGAAATTTGGGCTACGTAAATGTTTCCGTAAGTCATTGAAATCATGCCCAAATCTTTTTTAGGCATCGTTTTTCCGCCGGCGGCAAATAAAGCTACCGCGCCTTTTGGAGTGGCTTTTGACATCTGTCCGCCCGTATTTGAATAAACTTCGGTATCCATCACCAAAATTTTAATATTTTTGCCGCTTGCAAGAACGTGATCTAAACCGCCGTAGCCGATATCGTAAGCCCAGCCGTCGCCGCCTAAAATCCATACGGATTTTTTGACCAGATAATCCGCTAAAGCAAGCAGTCTGTCATTGTCTTTTGCAGCTTCTTTAAGTTTAGAAATTCTTTCTCTTTGAGCGTCAACTTCGGCCGTCGTAGTTTGGCTTGCGTTTATAATTTCGTCAACCAAAGCCGCGCTTGATTTAAGTTCCGTTTCTTTCAATTCTTTAAGCAAAGATATCGCGTCGCCTTTAAGCTGATCGTATGCCAAACGTATGCCAAGCCCAAATTCAGCGTTATCTTCAAACAATGAATTTGCCCATGCGGGACCTTTTCCGTCGGCGCGTTTTGTGTAAGGCGTAGTCGGCAGGTTTCCGCCGTAAATTGAAGAACAGCCGGTCGCGTTTGCTATCGCTATATGATCTCCGTAAAGCTGCGTTAAGAGTTTAACATAAGGCGTTTCGCCGCAGCCCGCGCAGGCGCCGGAGAACTCAAAAAGCGGCGTTTGAAGCTGCGAGCCTTTAATGCTTTCGCGTTTTGTTTTTACGTCGGCTGATTTTATATTGAGAAAAAATTTGAAGTTTTCTGGTTCTGTCGCTCTTAATGGAAGCTGTTCGGTCATATTTATCGCTTTTTTAGACGCGTCGGCTTTATTTTTTGCAGGACAGTTCGTAACGCAGGCGCCGCAGCCCGTACAATCTTCAACCGCCACCTGAATGCTTACTTTAAGACCCGCCAAATCGGCTTTTCCATCGACGGATTTAAACGCCGCAGGCGCGTTTTTAAGTTCGCTTTCGCCGTAGGCTTTCATGCGGATAGCCGCGTGAGGACAAACCAAAGAACAGAAACCGCATTGAATGCAGGTATCTTTATCCCAAGACGGACATTGTATGGCTATATTTCTTTTTTCATACTGAGTGGTGCCGGTAGGAAAAACGCCGTCTGCGGGAATTTTTGAAGTCGGAAGCCCGTCGCCCTGATAAACTATCATATCGGCTAAAACGTCTTTAACAAAAGCCGGAGCATCTGCGGGAACAGCGGGTTTCTTTGAAATTTTTGAAGTAACTTCGGCGGGATATTGAATTTGGGAAAGCCCTGCCAAAGCCGCGTCAACGGCTCCGTAATTTTTCTGAACCACTTCGTCGCCTTTCTTTGAATAAGTTTTTTTAATTGCGCCTTTAATTGCGGCGATCGCCGCGTCTTTATCCATAACTCCGGAAATTCCAAAAAATGCCGTCTGCATTATAGTGTTTGTGCGGCTTCCCATGCCGGTTTCTAAAGCAATGTGAGACGCGTCTATAGCGTAAACTTTAAGTTTTTTATCAATTATCGTTTTCTGAACTTCTTTTGTAAATTTGTCCCAAACTTCGCCGGCTTTATAAGGAGCGTTGACTAAAACCGTCGCGCCAAGTTTTGCTTTGCCCAAAACGTCGTACTTTTCAAGAAATGAAAACAAATGCACGCCGATAAAATCTGCGGCTTCAATTAAATAAGGAGCGCGTATATATTCTTTGCCAAAGCGTATATGCGAAGTCGTCATTGAACCGGCTTTTTTGGAATCGTACACAAAATAGCCCTGCGCAAGATTATCCGTTTCGGAACTTATGATTTTCATCGTGTTCTTGTTTGCTCCGACGGTGCCGTCTGAACCCAAACCGTAAAACAAAGCTCCGTAAGATTTAACTTCCATATCGGCGCAGTCAAGCGGGGTCTTAAGCGACTTTTTTCCGAGATCGTCGTTTATGCCTAAAACAAAACTTGTTACCGGCTCTTTTGCGTCGAGATTGTCAAATGCGGCTTTTACCATAGGAGGCGTAAATTCTTTTGAACCTATGCCGTATCTTCCGCCTATAATTAAAGGGACCTGCGGAAATTTTTCTCTGCCCTCTTTTGTCAAAAAAGCGGACGCTACGTCTTGAAAAAGAGGTTCGCCAAGAGATCCGGGTTCTTTTGTTCTGTCGAGAACGGCTATTTTTTTAACAGTCTTTGGGAAAGCGTTTATAAAATCAGCGGCGCCAAAAGGCCTAAAAAGCCTCACCTTCAGCACGCCTGCTTTTTTGCCTTCAAGACATTCTACGGCGGTTTGCGCAACGTCTGCGCCGGAAGCCATAATAACTATAACTTTTTCAGCGTCCGGATCGCCGATATATTCGTATAAATCGTATTTTCTGCCGGTCATTTTTGCAAATTTCGCCATTTCTTCTTTAACAATTTCGGGGGTTTTTTCATAGTATGCGTTTACGGATTCTCTGCCTTGAAAATAAACGTCGGGGTTTTGGGCGGTGCCTCTGATCGTGGGATATTCGGGGTTCATGGCTCTTTTGCGGTGATCTGCAATCAGTTTATCGTCTATCATTTCTTTCATTTGCTCTTTTGTCAAAGGGTCAACCATATTGAGTTCGTGGCTGGTGCGAAACCCGTCAAAAAAATGAAGAAAAGGAACCCGCGCTCTTAAAGCCGAAGACTGCGCTATTAAAGAAAAGTCCATAGCTTCCTGAGGATTAGCCGAAGCAAGCATTGCCCAGCCGGTCTGGCGGACGGACATGACGTCGGAATGGTCGCCGAAAATTGAAAGAGCGTTAGTTGCTAAAGCTCTTGCCGAAACGTGAAAAACTGTCGGCGTAAGCTCGCCTGCGATTTTATACATATTAGGTATCATCAAAAGAAGACCCTGAGAAGCCGTAAAAGTTGTCGTCATAGCTCCCGCGGTTAAAGCGCCGTGCACGGTTCCGGACGCCCCGCCCTCAGATTGAAGTTCGCTGACTATAGGAACGTTTCCCCATATATTTGTTTCGCCTTTTGCGCTTTTTGCATCGCAGATCTCACCCATAACGGATGACGGCGTAATAGGATAAATTGCAATTACTTCGTTTGTAGCGTGCGCTACATGCGCGACGGCGGTATTGCCGTCCATAGCAGTCAATTTCTTAGACATTTTGAAGCTCCTTTAAAATAGAGTTGGTTGATTTTACCACTTTTTAAGCGTTTGAGCAAATAAAAAACAGAGCCGGCGGGCAAAAGCCCGAAATACCGCAAACTGCGGCGCCCGACTCCTGATTATTGCAAATTTTTCAACTGACAAATTTATGCTTTTTGACAAAATTATTGTACATTTTTCAAATGAAACCGTAAAGTTGATTGTCAGCATATCCCCCGGCAGCTCAGACTTCGTCTGCAGGCTTCGCCTGTTTTATGGGACAGACTTCGTCTGTTTCATGGGACTGCCCGCAACTGCAGACTTCGTCTGCTTTATAAGACAGCCCACGACTATCTTGTCAATTCCCGCGCCCTATTTGTCCCGCGTTTTTAAAAGAAATAATGTTAGAAACTATATTAATATTAAACATGGATTCCCGCTTTCGCGGGAATGACAACGAGAGACGATTCCCGTTTTCACGGGACAGACTGCGTCTGTTTTATGGAACAGGCTGCGCCTGCAAACTTCGTCTGTTTGCTTCGCGGCTTGTATTTAAAAATGTCCGCTTACAACGCGCTTTTTTTCAAATTTTTAAAGTATTGTTTTATTCTGTCATCCGCGTTTTGTCTTAAATTATAATAGTAAAGCGGAATGTCGTTTTCATGAAAAACGCCGAGCGGAAAATAAGAGCGCGACGCCTCTTGCGAACTCCATTCTTCTCTATCAACTTCGGAACAAATTATAACGCCTTTGCTGCGGTCTATTTTTGCGTCGGCAATATGTTTCTTTTTATATGCTTTTCCCTGCTCGTCAACGTATAAAGACCCTAAATTTTGGTTTTTGGACGCATAAGTTTCGTCGGTAGTCCAGTTAAGCGGGTTGATTAAAACCGAGTCCGGATTTGACATATAATTTTGACCGTCAACATTTGCGCTTTGCGTATTATAAGAAATAATCACGCCCGTATCGTAAGCGTTTTGAGCGGGCTTTAAATGCGGGTTTGCCTGATAAATTTCTTTGGTTATCGGCGCGCCTATAGCGTAAGCGCAAATCATTCTTTCATAAACTTTCGGATTTTCTTTCATATATTGCGTTAAAATAAACAAAAGCATCATTGATCCTTGCGAATGTCCGACTAAAATAAAAGGCCTGCCTTCGTTAAGATTTTTTATGTAATAATCAAAAGCCGCCAAAATATCAGTTGCCGGAACTCCGCCAAAATACGACATTGCTTCCAGCGCGTTTTTGGTCTCGCTGCTTTTTAGAGCCTGCGCAGTTTTATCGGAGGACGGCGTTTGTTCCGGTTTGTCGCCTTGTCGCAAAATGTTGAAAGCAAAAAGCGCGTCAAGCTGTCTGTAATAAGGCGCAAAAATATTGGCTTTTGGTTCAAAAGCGCCGGCGCGGAATTTCAAATAATACTGCGCCCATTGGCGCATTTGGGCATTTGAGATCTCTGCGATGGGATAGCCCCCGTCGGCGCGCCAAGCCGTAGGATAAACAAAAAATACATCAACTTTCTTTTTAATTTTTGCAGGAAGGGAAAGCCAGTTGCCTGCGTCGGAATAATCGCTGGCGGCGATTTTATCGCCAGCTTTTGGAACATCAAATCCGTCTGCAAAAGAAATGCCGCAGGAAAAAACAGCAATGGATAAAAAAAACGCAAAAAACTTTTTTCTCACAAGGAGTCTCCTTAGCGGCGTTCGCCGCAATTGATAATTAAGTCGCTGTCCATAATTGCTGCAAGGCAGTTATCGCAAAAATTTCCGTTTCAGACATTATTCGCCGTTATATATCGGTCGCAAAGGATTCGTTGATAAGAATTACGGGCTTTCTGCCAAAAATTATTTTGTATGTTCTGTTAAAACATTTGTTTTGCTTATCATACTTTATACTGAGAATTTCTCTTCTTGTTTCAAGTTTATGCTTTTTTATAATCTTTCCTATAGGCAATTTGCCGGACATCAAATCCTTCACGACCTTTTTGGGCATTAAATTTAAAGCGATAAAAGAAGACGCGCGGACTAAAACTTTGGTTTTAAAACTCATTTCCGCTTCGCGTACAATTAAGGCTTTCTCCTGAAAACCGTATTTGAAACAAACGGAACTAAGCCCGTACATTTCCCGAGAAACCGCTTTGACGCATATTTTACCATATACGGCTTCTAATGCATCCGTTACGGACCCGTCCGTTGTAAGTAAAATTTTTAAAGCGTTTGAAATTTTACCGGCAGACTTGTCAAGCAAAGGTTGATCAAACGCATGTTTGTCGAGTTCTTTTGACAATATTTTAAATTTATTATTCATATTTTGTTTTACACCTATTCTTTTTTTCCTATCCTTATTCTCTTTACATTTGCCAAGCTCTATTTCTGCCGGCTTTTTTACTTTTGATGACAATGCCCGACAGCGTTGTTTTTTGCAACCCATTGCTTTATGCTTATATTAAATCTGTTTGCGCAGTCCCACACAGCTTGCTGTGGGAAACAACTTAGCTGTCTTTCCCGAATGTATTAATATTATTTTTTCTTAATTGTCTGTGTTTTGTCATTCCCGCGTTTTTAATATTCGTTCTTCCTAAGAAGCCTGCACTCGAGTGTTTTTATCGGGTGGGAAGCCAAGTTCTGTTTTGTCATTCCCGCGAAAGCGGGAATCCACGTTTACTAAAAAATTCTTTTTACATTTCGTCTTTAAAAGAAATAATGTTAGAAACTATATTAATATTAAACATGGATTCCCATTTTCATGGGAATGACAGACTTCGTCTGTGTTTTGTCATTCCCGCGTTTTTAATATTTGTTCTTCCTAAGCAGCCTGCACTCGAGTGTTTTTATCGGGTGGGAATCCACGTTTGCTGAAAAATTATTTTTACATTGCGTCTTTAAAAAGAATAATGTTAGAGACTATATTAATATTAAACATGGATTCCCATTTTCATGGGAATGACAGGCACAAACAAAACAGACGCTGTCTGTCGTCTTAGAATGTCTTTTAGTTTGTCAATTCCCAGTCGGCTTGTCATTCCCGCGTTTTTAATATTTGTTCTTCCTTAGCAGCCTGTCCCATAAAACAGACGAAGTCTGTGAATCAGTTAACCGCTGATCCCGCGCAGCTTGCTGCGTTTAGGTTCATAATTACAAAGCTAAATTAAAACACTGAAGTACTTGCTTCATTAAAATAGAGGAAATCAGACATAACTGCCCAAACCGCGCAGCAAATAAGCGCAATTAAAATAGTTATTAAAGTTGAAATATATCTGAAATCTTTTATTTTCAAAAATAAATTTGCAATATTTATTATGTCGTTTAAAATAAATAAAACGGTAAAAATTTTCAAAGCCGTAAAAAAAAGGCTGATAATATAAGCTAAATCGGTAAACGGGATAATAACGCCGTGTATTCCTAAGAATCTGCTCAGCGGGACAACCAAACTTACAGCCGCCATAGCGGCAAAAAAATACCATTTGTACGGACTTTTTAAAGACAGCCCTGAACTGATACGCCATGAAATATAGGCGTAAGCTCCAAAATAAACGGCGGCAACAACAGCCAAAATAACAATTGTCATTATCGATCCCGATAAAAATTAAACGCGGCTTATAATTTAAGCAATAAGAAGAGCTTCTCTCATTTTTACCGCCAGCAAATCACATACAGCCTGAGGATGAGAATACATCAGCATATGATCATTAAAATTGAACGTTACCATTTCTTTATAAGGCGCGCGCAGCCGCTCAAATACTTTCTGCGTATAATCAGCGGTGAAAAGCATGTCTCCGCTATCGGCAATAACATAAACCGGACAACAAATGCTTGCGTCCGTCAACCCTTGAAAACGAGTCGTAAACAGACTTGCAAGAAAATGCAGGCAATAATGCGTTAAACAAAGCGGATCGCTTTCAAGCGATTCCCAAAGTTTAAGATCGCGGCTAATGCGTTTCCTGTCTAAATAAAAGCCAAGCGGAAGCTTTAATTTGGGCATTAAGCGCGCAAAAAATTTGAATGCTGCCTGCGCTAAACGATATACATGCCGCAGCTGTTTAGGAAAACGCGTTATGCCTATAGAATCAGGCAGTTCCGAGAGAAGAATATTGTGCGCAAAAACCGCCGCAATTCGTTTGTCGGCGCAAGCCAAAGCCGCCGCAACAATGCCGCCTTGACTTGAACCAAGCGCAATAACCGGCAAATTAAATTTATCTAAAGCAAAAGAAACCGCGTCGCGTCCGTTTTGCGCTATATCGCAAAGCGTATAGAGTTTTACATCGCGCGGACTTTTCCCATGCCCGACGGGATGCACTCCGACAACGCAAAAACCGCGCTCGGCAAACCCGCAAAGAAGCCGCTCATAAATCAGAGGGTGAACCATAGTGGCGGGAATAAAAACAATCACCGCTTCAGGTTTAGAGATTTCCCAAACCGATAAAACAATGCGCGCCCCGCCGGAAAGAATTTCGCATTCCGAATATTTTGTCATTATTTGATCTCTTATACTATTAAAATGACCATCTAATTTTTGACTTTTGCCGCAATTGACAAACAGACGCAGTCTGCAGATGAAGTCTATTTTGTCTTCCCCGAAAATATTAATGTTTTGTTATTCCTAACCCAGACTTCCTCTATTTTATGGAAATGACAGACACAAACAAAACAGACTTCGTCTGTGCTTGTCATTCCCGCGAAAGCGGGAATCCACGTTTACTAAAAATTCTTTTTTCATCGCGTTTTTAAAAACAATAATGTTAGAAACTACATTAATATTAAATATGGATTCCCACCCGATAGAAACATTCGGCGCAGGCTGCTTAGGAATACAAGATCATTAATACTTTCGGCAATGACAGACTTCGTCTGTGTTTGTCATTCCCGCGAAAGCGGGAATCCACGTTTACTAAAAATTCTTTTTTCATCGCGTTTTTAAAAACAATAATGTTAGAAACTACATTAATATTAAACATGGATCCCCACCCGATAGAAACATTCGGGCGCAGGCTGCTTAGGAATAAAAGATCATTAATACTTTCGGCAATGACAGACCTTGAAAAAACGATTGACAAAACAGACGCGATCTGTGTTTTATAAAACAGGCAAAGCCTGCTATTACATTTCTTTTCTGCCGGCTATTGCGCGGGAAATTGTTACTTCGTCGGCATATTCTATGTCGCCGCCTACGGGAAGCCCGTAGCCTAATCTTGTAACTTTAATATTTAAAGGTTTTATTAATTGGGCAAGATAAAGCGCGGTAGTTTCGCCTTTTGAATCGGTGTCTGTGGCAAGTATTATTTCTGAAATTTTATCGTTTGCCAACCGCTTAAGCAGCTGGGCTATGCGTATATCGTCGGGACCTATGGCGTCAAGCGGCGAAAGCGCGCCGCCAAGCACAAAATAAAGCCCTTTATATTCTTTTACTTTGCTTACCGCAAGCAAATCCTGAGGAGTTTCAACAATGCAAAGCGTAGTTTTATCTCTGTAAGCGTCGGCGCATATAGGGCACGGGTTTGATTCGCTCAAATTAAAACAGACGTCGCAATATTTCATAACTCGTCTGCCTTGCTGAATTGAATCAATAAGCCTGTCGGCCTCGTTTTGAGGCATTTTTAAAATATGATAACTAAGGCGTTCGGCCATTTTAGGACCGACGCCCGGAAGTTTTTTTATTATTTCAACCATTCTTTCAACGGCTTGCGGACGATTCATTTTAAAACCCGAACGCGCCTTTTCTTACGCTGTTCATTATGTCTTTTTTAGCTTGCCTTTTTATATCGCGTTTAATATCGTCTTTGACAGCTTCTTTTACTTCCTGCTTTATATCTTCATTTGTAACTTCTTCCCCGTTATCGTCGACGGCGGCTTTGCCCCTTGAAGCTCTTATCTCGTCTCTGACGGCGGCTTTCATGCTTTTAACGTTTTTAGGGGTAAGCGCGTCTGTTGCGGCTGCTGCGGTAAGTTTTTCAAATTTTATGATTTTTATGCGGAGGATATCTTTCTTGTTTTTTGAATTTGTCGTCTCGGTTACGACTGAATACGGATAAGAATACGCGCTTTTTGGTACGCTTCTAAAATCTGAGAGCGTAGTTTTTGAACTAAAACTCTTTACTATTTCATCTGTCTTTTTTTCAAGATAGGCCGCTTTCTTTTTATCTGAAAGCTGCTTATACTCGTCGGAATTTTCAACGGAAATTTTTACGGCGTCCCTATTGTATTTTATTTCATAGCCTGTGGTAAAAAAAGTTTTTTTATCAATGATCCGCTTTGTTTCAAGCAGATAGGCGCGGCCGACAGCCTCAGAAACATAAAGTTTGCCGTCTCCCGTAAAGCCTTCTGACGCCTTATTTGCGTCTTTATTTTTAAAAGTTAAAACGTAAACGTCGGGGGCGCTGTCGTCAACTTCTATATCCGGCGCCGAATCCTGCAAGGCCTGCCGGTATTTTTGCGCTAAAAGCTCCTCGTCTTTTTGGCTGACGCTTTTTAGTTCATCGTTTTGTTCCTGCCGCTTTTTGCTAAGCTGCGTATATGTAACAAACTTTACTCCATCTTGGGTAAGTTCAGGATCTTTTGAAAAAAACGCGCCGTCTTTATTTTTTATAAAAGAAGTGCCGGAAAGCTGACCTTTCTTGTCTATGGCGTACGCATCGGTTCTTATGGCGCCTTTATCGGAATATCTTACAAAAATCCCGCGCGATTCGTCATTTTTTCTATCCCCGTTATCGTTCTCCTGCTCTATAACATAGGCGCCGACAGCGCTTTCCCTTCCGTACAAATCAACTGAATAAGATTTTTCAATAATTTCATTTGGAGTCAATGCAAAACAATTTGCCGTTATGAAAATAAAAAATAACGCGGCATAAACATTTTTCATTTTTCACCTCTTAATCTATTTTCTTTACGGAGCCGCCAAACCCTTCGGCTATTTTGCGCACGCTTTCGGGCACGGCGTTTTTTGAGCTCTCTTTTAAATCTTCGGCGACGGTATATTCTTGCGCCGGCTGCAAAGCCGTCTCTTCTTCAACCACTATATCTTCTTGCGCGGCGGCTGACTGGTCGATATTTTCAATAATTACTTTTACCTCGACGGCGCTTCCGGTTTTTCTTTGATAAAGCTTTGAAATTTGCTCGCGAAACTCCATAACGCCGTCGTAATGATATTTATCGGGAACAGACAGCTGCACGCTGTTATGGCCTAAAACTTTCGCCACAGCTTTTTTTAGTTCCGAAGCGGTAAGATGTTTGGCGGTAATTTCAGAAACGATTTCCGTCCATATATTTAATAAATCTCCGGCTGAAATGCCAGACAGATCTTCGGAAATGTTTTTTTCTAAAGAAGTCCCCGCAGAAAAACTCGGCCGGCCGCGATGCGCGTCGTCTTGAACTCTTTTTTCAAGTTCGGAAATTTTATTTATAAGTTCTCCGACGTTATAATAAGGTTCCGACATTTTTAACAAATACATTTCAAGCAAAATTCTGGGCTGGTCGTGCCAGCGCATTTCTTCAATGGCTTTAGAAAGCAAATTGTTCATTCTCACGTGGCGCGAGACGGAAAACAGAGATTTTTGGCTTTCAAAAAGTTTCTTTTCTTCGGTTGAAATGTCGGCTATTTCCGGATTTAGAGAATAAATCATAACGCGGCGCAGATGATCGCGCAGATCTCTTGCAAACTGTAAAATATTGTAACCCTGTTCAAAAACGTTTTTAACGGTTTCAAGAATATTTTGAATATCGCCTTTTGACAAATCCTGCGTTACGGAAGCGATAATATCTTTAGGCAAAAGACCGAGAAGCCCTCTTATGTATTGACCGGTAATTTTTTCCGGGCATGACGAAACGGCCTGATCAAGCAGACTTAAGGCGTCTCTCATGGAACCGCCGGAAGCCGTTATTATTATGTTTAACGCTTCGTCGTCTATTTCAAAATTCTCTTTAATGCCCATACTTTTTATCGCGTTAAAAATGTCTTTTGACGATATAAGTTTGAACCTGTATTTCTGACAGCGGGAAAGCACTGTTACCGGCACCATATGCTGCTCGGTAGTGGCAAGCACAAAAATTACGTGTTCCGGAGGCTCTTCAAGAGTTTTCAAAAGAGCGTTAAAAGCCCCTTTGCTTAACTGATGAACTTCGTCTATGATATAAACTTTATATTTTGAATTTGACGGAACAAATTTAGCGTTGTCGCGCAGCTCTCTGATATTGTCAACGCCTGTGTTTGAAGCGGCGTCTATTTCAAAAACATCGACGCTGGAACTTTTGGCTATTTCAACGCAGTTTTCGCATACTCCGCACGGATGCGGCGTAGGTCCTTCTTTGCAATTTAGAGCTTTTGCAAGAATTCTTGCCATCGTAGTTTTTCCGCAGCCTCTCGGGCCGCTAAAAAGATAGGCGTGGGCGACGCGGTTTTCGGTTATGGCGTTTTTGAGAGTTTGAGAGATATGGTCCTGACCGATAACTTCGTCAAAATTTTTCGGTCTGAATTTTCTGGCTAAAACAAGATAGGACATTTTAACACCAACTAAAAATTAAAAATTAAGAATGAGGCTTTGCCTGCCCTGCATTGCTTTGCCCACAGGGACGCGTTCCTCTACAGGATTACGCCCGTAGTTTCCAAGCGGAATGCTTATGACATTCCTTTGTTTGCATCTTTAATTTTAATTGTATTTTTATTTAAATGCGCAGACAAACGTCAGTCCGCAGAAGTTTCCGATGCGATAAAATTTAAAAGCCAAAACAAAAATGGAGCTGATCGGGATTGAACCGACGGCCTCTTCGTTGCGAACGAAGCGCTCTCCCAGCTGAGCTACAGCCCCGCTATATAACTGCTGTTTATGTAAAAAACAAGCTCAAATTTAATTTATCGCATTATAGCAATTATTTCAGAACGTGTCTAATGCCTGTATCGCGGCATGATTAGCATACTTGCAGTAAACATAATTTCCCATTTTCATGCAAATGACAGACTTCGTCTGTGTTTTTGTCATTCCCGCGAAAGCAGGATACACGTTTGCTGAAAAATTCTGTCAGACAGCCTTCGGCTGTTTTTTGTCATTCCCGCGTTTTTAATATTCTTTATTCCTTAGCAGCCTGCGCCCGAGTGTTTTTATCGGGTAGCAATCCACGTTTACTAAATAATTCAGTTTGTCATTCCCATGAAAATGGGAATCCATGTTTATTAAATAATTCTGACAGACGAAGTCTGTTTACATTGCGTTTTTAAAAACAATAATGTTAGAAACTATTTAATATTAAACATGGATTCCCATTTTCATGGGAATGACAGACACAAACAAAACATACACTACCTGCGTTCCATAAAATAGGCACAACTTGTCGTCTTTCAGGTTGTCATTCCCGCGTTTTTAATATTTGTTCTTCCTTATCAGCCTGCGCCCGAATGTT
>JAISRM010000266.1 GCA_031273645.1 Endomicrobium sp. | reverse complement strand
TGTCATTCCCGCGAAAGCGGGAATCCACGTTTGCTAAAAAATTCTGACAGACGAAGTCTGTTTACATTGCGTTTTTAAAAACAATAATGTTAAAAACTATATTAATATTAAACATGGATTCCCATTTTCATGGGAATGACAGACTTCGTCTGTTTTTTTGTCATTCCCGCGTTTTTAATATTTGTTCTTCCTTAACAGCCTGCGCCCGAATGTCTTTATCGGGTGGGAATCCACGTTTGCTTCTTGATGTCATTCCCGCGAAAGCGGGAATCCACGTTTGCTAAAAAATTCTTTTTACATCTCGTTTTTAAAAGAAATAATGTTAGAAACTATATTAATATTAAACTTGGATCCCCGCTTTCGCGAGGATGACAGCGGCGGCTATTCCCATTTTCATGGCAATGACAGACACAAATAAAACAGACGAAGCCTGTCGGTGTTCCATAAAACAGGCGAAGCCTGTTTTGTCAATTTTCCGGCGTTTTTGTTTTCCATCTTTCGTGAAACCACACCCATTGATCTGGATATTGCCTTATATGATCTTCAAGTTCCAACGACGCTTTTTGCGTAAGATTTATTACGTCTTTATCAAAATCGCCCGACGGCTCCACAGTTATCGGACCTCTTACTATAGTTTTATGCACCAAATCGCTGACTCTTGCGTCAACCCCGATTAAAACCTCAGCTCCGGTCCTTAAAGCCATCACCGCAAGTCCCGAAGGAGTCCAAGTATTGCGTCCGAAAAAATTCACAAAAACGCCCGGCACTTTTGTGTCCTGATCTATAAGCATGGCTATTATTTCGCCTTTTTTAAGCGCCCTTAAAAGTTTCTTGGCGGTATCCGGAGCGTCTTTTAAAATAACGTTTACGTTTTTTGAATTTCTGTAATCTACAAGCATATCGTTTAATTCGTTGATATATATTTTTTTTGCGACCACGTTTAGAGGAATTCCCAAATCCGCTACGGCCGCGGCCGTAATTTCCCAATTGCCCGTATGGGCGCTTACAAAAAGAATTCCCTTGCCCTTCTTTACGGCTTCTTTTATGAGATGAACGTTTTCAATGCCGGATATGCTTTTTATAAAAGAAGAATCCATTTTCGGAAAATTTGCAAGTTCAAAAAAATTCTTCCCCTGATTTATAAAAACGCGTTTGGCTATCGCCCTTATCTCTGATTTTGATTTTTCGGGAAAACATCTTTTAAGGTTTCTGCGCGCTCTTATTGAAGCGCTTACCGAAAAATAATAAGCAAGCATTCCAAAAAACGAACCCAGCGCGCTCACCGAAAATCTGTAAGGAATAAACAATACCGCTTTAGCGGTCAAAAACGCGGCGAAATAATAAATTTTCCTGCGTATTTTTTTTATTTCCATTATTTATCGTATTTTTTTAAAATTTTTTCTGACGCGCCTTTTGCCTGAAGAATTATCTCTATAACTTCGCGGACGGTTCCCTGCCCTCCGTTAAACGCCGAAATGTAATCGGCGCTTTTTTTCACAATGCCGCAGGCGTCTTGCGGACAAACCGAAAGCCCCGCCGCATTTAAAGCGGCAATGTCGGCAATGTCGTCTCCTATGTAAGCCGTTTGAGAAAGTTTAAGCCCGGTTTCTGCTGCAATCTTTAAAAGAATATTTTTTTTATCTAAACAGCCCTGAACAAGAAAATCAATTTTCATATCCGCCGCGCGCCGTTTTACCTGACGGCAGCTTCTGCCCGTAATCCAAGCCGTTTTTATTTGCGGACAAAATTCTTTTAAAAGGCTATAACCCATGCCGTCTTTAACGTTCCAGATCTTAACTTCTTCCCCTGAATTTAAAATGATAATCTCACCGCGCGTAAGAACGCCGTCAACGTCGCAGGCTAAAAGTTCGACGGCGGCCGCTTTCTTTAAAATATTTTTATTATTTTTCATTTGAATCGCCGCCGGAATAAAGCCAAGGGGTAATTTCTTTTGGAATTTGCCGCATATAAGGTTTTAACAAAAGGTTTAACGTAAAAAACAATATGATAAGAGCCGCTAAAATTATGCCCGCAGTATTTGCAAGCCATTTATAATCCGGACGCCAAGTCTGAAGCGTATCGTCGTCGGTCGTCTTGTCTTTAAAATTGGCAAGAGGCGCTGCTACAGTCTCTTTTTGAACAATATTTTTTCTTTTCATTTGACCGCCTTGTCTATAAGTTTGGTTTTTTTAAGAATAGCTTCAAAAGATTTTAAATTTATGCTGTTTGCGCCGTCGGAAAGAGCTTTGTCGGGATTTTCGTGAACTTCAAAAAACAGCGCCGCAACGCCTACGGCAACAGCCGCTCTTGCAAGAGGAAAAACAAATTCTCTGTTTCCCGAACTCTTTGTTCCCGCTGCGCCCGGAAGCTGAACGCTGTGCGTGGCGTCAAATATTACGGGACAGCCCGTGTGTTTCATTATTTCAAGCGATCTGAAATCAACAACAAGATTGTGATAACCAAAACTTGCGCCTCTTTCGGTAAGGGATATGTCTTTTCCGCCGAAAGCTTCGGCTTTTGCTATTGCGTTATTCATGTCTTGGGGAGCAAGAAACTGCCCTTTTTTAATATTTACGGGCTTTCCTGTGAGAACGCATGCTTTTATTAAATCTGTCTGGCGCGACAAAAAAGCCGGTATTTGTATGATGTCTGCCGTTAAAGCCGCAGCGTCGGCCTGCTCTTCGCTATGAACGTCGGTAAGAACGGGAACGCCGAACTCTTTTTTAATTTTTGCAAGTATTTGAAGACCTTTTTCAATCCCCGGACCTCTGTAAGAATTGACTGACGATCGGTTTGCTTTGTCGTAAGAAGCTTTAAAAATAAACGGAACTTTTAACGACTTCGTAATTTTTTGAAGTTTTCCCGCTAACGCCAAAGCCGAGCGCTCGCTTTCAATAACGCACGGTCCGGCTATAACGGCAAAAGGCGTTTCGTTTGAAAGAACTATGCCGCCGGGAATTTTTATTTTCTTGTTTATCATTTTATTTGATCAGTTCCTCTACTTTTAAAACGTCGGAAGGCGCGTCCACCCCGACGCAATCTTGTCCGGCTTTTATAACTTTAATTTTTTTCCCGTTTTCCAAAGCTCTTAGCTGTTCAAGATTTTCGGCTTTTTCAAGAATAGCTTTGCCGCTTTCTGAAAATTCTATAAGGAAATCTCTTTTATAGCCGTAAATTCCAAGATGTTTATAATACTTTACTTTTCCGTTATCTCTGTTGTAGGGAATAAGAGATCTTGAAAAATAAAGGGCGTAGCCTTCTTTGTCAAAAACAACTTTGACTATGTTCGGATTTTTAATATCCTCTTCTTTTTTTATCGGATAAGCGGCCGTAACGCATTCAAGCTTTTTATCGTTCTTTAACTCAATTGCAAGCCAGTCAACAAGAGCCGGCTCCGTCAGAGGCTCGTCGCCCTGAACGTTTATAAAAATTTTGTACCCGCTTAAAAAATTTTTAGCCGTAAAAGCGACTCTGTCTGTGCCGCTTTTGCAGGTTTTAGGCGTCATAAAAACGCTGTATCCCGTCTTTTTTACTTCAGCGACTATTCTTTCGTCGTCGGTAGCAACGGCTATAAAGTCGATGTGTTTGCACAGAGCGACCCTTTCTAAAACGCGCCGTATTAAAGGTTTTCCTTTTATTAAAGCCAAAGGTTTTCCCGGAAATCTTACCGAATCGTATCTTGAAGGAATTATTACCGCAGTTTTCATTTTTTATAAAACTCCGATATGGCTTCCTGAAGTTCTTTTTGCGAAGTAACGGCGGTTCCTATTTTTCCGACTACTATTCCTGCGGCAAAATTTGCAATTTCGGCGGCGCTTCTTAAATCTGCCTTTGCGGCCAAAGCCAGAGTCATAGTTGAAATAACGGTGTCTCCCGCGCCCGTAACGTCAAAAACTTCTTTTGCGCGCGTGGGAATATTTGTTATTTTATCGCCGGGGCAAAAAAGCGTCATTCCCTTTTCGCTTCTCGTTATTAAGACGGAATCGGAATTTAAAGTTTTTAAAATTCTTTTGCCTAAATTTTCTATGTCGGCGTTTGTTTTAACGTTTCTTGCATTCATTCCCTCGACGGCTTCTTTAACGTTTGGGGTAATAGTCGTAACCTTTTTATACTTTTTAAAATTTTCGGTTTTTGGATCAACCGTGATCGGGATTTTATATTTTCCGGCCAAGAATATGGCTCTTTTAAGCGCTTTATGGCTTACCACGCCTTTTCCGTAATCGGAAATTATTACGGCGTTTACCTTAGGGATAACCGCTTCTATATTTTTTATTATTTTTTCCTGAGTAGCGTGATGAAAAATGCCTTTGACTTCTTTATCAACCCTTACAAGCTGCTGGCTTACGGCTATGATCCTTGTTTTTATAATGGTAGGCCTGTCGGGATCGCATACGAGATAATCTGAATTAATATTTTTTTCCTTCATCATTTCTATAAGAGAGCGGCCGGTAAAATCAGATCCTATAGCGCTTACTACGTAAGCCTTTGCTCCAAAAGCCGTAATATTGTGGGCGACATTGCCCGCCCCGCCAAGAGTTTCCGTTTCTTTAGTTATTTCCACGACCGGAACTGGAGCTTCCGGAGAAATTCTCTTTACTTTTCCCCATACGAATTTGTCTATCATTGTGTCGCCGATCACTAAAACGGATTGTTTTTTAAACGCTTCCGTTACCTTTATAAGTTCCATTATCGCTCCGAATTAAAAATTTGCGCGTTTAAACGCTTTTATAAATAGCTTTGATTCTTTAAATAACCGCAATAATCTTTTACGCTGTCTTCAAGTTCTGCAAAAGGTTTCGTATAACCGGCATTAACCAAGTTATCAATTTTTGCCTGCGTAAAATACTGATACTTCGGCTTAAGATAATCGGGCATGTCAACGTATTCTATGTTCTCTTTTTTGCCGGCTGAAGCAAACATTGATTTTGCTATGTCGTTCCATGTTCTTGCTTTTCCGGTGCCGAGATTAAATATTCCGGTTTTTGACGGATTTTTAAGCAGAAAGTACATCGCGTCAACAACGTCTTTTATATACACAAAATCCCTTTTTTGCGCGCCGTCGGGATATTCTTTTTTGTAAGATTTAAACAGTTTTATTACGCCTTTTTGCGCGACTTCTTCGTAATTTTTGCATATAACGCTTCTCATGTCGCCTTTATGATATTCGTTAGGACCGAAAACGTTAAAAAATTTAATGCCTGCCGCTTTGTCAATATAGCCGTTGTTTAAAAGCCACAAATCAAACATATGTTTTGAAAAACCGTACATGTTCAGCGGGGATAAAGAATTTAATTTTGAAATGTCGTCGTCATAACCGTTTTCGCCGCCGCCGTAAGTGGCGGCCGAAGAAGCGTAAATAAAAGGGATTCCAAGTTCAAAAGCCCATAAAGCCATAACTTTTGAGTATTCGTAATTGTTTTTTACATAATAATTTGCGTCGGTAAGGGTAGTAGAGCTGCAGGCTCCGAGATGAATTACAGCGCTGACATCGTCAATTTTGCGCGAAAGCGCGGCATTGTAAAAATCGCTTTTCTGCATATAATTGCGGTATTTTTTTCCGTTGAGGTTCTTCCATTTTTCACTTTCGTCCAAATTATCAACAACAAGAATATCTTTTATGCCTTCGCTGTTAAGTTTCCACAAAAAACAACTGCCTATAAAACCTGCTCCGCCTGTAAGCGCGATCATGAAAATCCTCTTAAAAGTTTTAATTTTATATAAAATAATTGTATAAAACTATGCCGGTCATGTCAATTCAAAATTCATTTAAAATACAATTAAATTTTGGATTTTTTACGCATGTGTTTGTAAAACGCGTAAATAATATATATAATACTTCGCGTATTTGGCAAAAAAAACTGTAAAAGGACGCGCTCCGCAGTTAAGGAGCGCTTTATTAATTATGAAAAGAGACGATGTAAGAAACGTAGCCATTATAGCGCATGTTGACCACGGAAAAACCACCGTTGTAGATGCTCTTTTAAAATTTTCAGGTCAATTCAACGTAAAAAATGACGAAGCGCAGGATATGGTTTTAGATTCAAACCCTCTTGAAAGAGAAAGAGGGATTACGATTTTAGCCAAATGCACTTCTGTCGATTATAAAGGCAACACCATAAATATTGTAGATACTCCGGGACATGCAGATTTTGGAAGCGAAGTGGAAAGAGTGCTGAAGATGGTTGACGGAGCCATTCTTATGGTTGATGCGGTAGAAGGGCCTATGCCTCAGACGCGTTTTGTTTTAAGAAAGGCTCTTGCTTTGGGGCTAAAACCGATAGTAATAATAAACAAAATGGACAAACCTTTCGCATCTCCAAGCAAAGTCGTAGATGACGTTTTTGATTTATTTATGAAACTTGGCGCAACAGACGAACAGCTTGACTTTCCGATTCTTTACGCATCAGGAAGGGACGGCTGGGCAAGCGCCGTCATGGAGAAAAAAGGAACCGATATAGAACCTGTATTTACAACTATAATGTCGTATGTGCCAGCGCCTGAAGCAAACGTTGAAAAACCTTTGCAAATGCAGATAACCATTCTCGACTACAACAATTTTCTGGGAAGGGTCGGAATAGGAAGAATTTTAAACGGCGTGATAACAAAGGGACAGCCCGTAGCTCTTGTAAATACAAATAACTCAAACGCTCCAAAAATTTCAAAAGCGGTAAGAATAGACAAATTCTCAGGGCTTGGCAAAAAAGAAACCCAGTCAGCAAAAGCCGGAGACATCGCCGCAATATCAGGGCTTGAAGGCGTTGAAGTCGGAGACACCGTATGCGGCATTTACGACATTTTGCCTCTTCCTCCTCTTTCAATAGACGAACCTACCGTGTCTATGGATTTTCTTATAAACGATTCCCCCTTTGCCGGAAAAGAAGGAAAATTTCTTACAAGCAGACATTTAAAAGCAAGGCTTGAAAAAGAAGCCCAAACTAACGTAGGATTGAAAGTGCAGGAACTTTCCGGAGAAGGACGCTTTAAAGTTTCCGGAAGGGGAGAGCTTCATTTAACGATTTTAATTGAAACAATGAGACGCGAAGGTTTTGAACTCGCCGTTTCGTCGCCCGAAGTGATATATAAAGAAAAAAACGGAAAAATTTACGAGCCGGCCGAATA
>JAISRM010000260.1 GCA_031273645.1 Endomicrobium sp. | reverse complement strand
GCGCACGACGCTGATCTGTATGACACGCTGACTGTCTTAGCTTCAAATGAGCGGCAGCGACTTAAAAACTTTGATAAACGAAGATTATGCCGGCGGCGTTTCAATGTCGGCAAGCGACTTTTTAAATTCGATAGCGGTTGAAGTCAGCGGTTCTATCGACGATCTTTTAAGAGATAATGAATATGAAATAAAGCCGCTGACGGCAAACAGCGCGGCTTCTGCCGCGGAAACCTTTAAGAAGTTCAATGTTCTTATGCAGGATAAATTCAGGCGTTTGGCCGTAACGGCGCAAGTCAGGATTTCAGTAAGCGCGGTAAGAAGCATATTGAGCGCAGCGTAAAAATAATTTTAAAATTTCGGCAAACATAACGGATACTCGCGTTTTTGCCGGAATTTTTAACTTTTAGACGAATTTGGCGGAATAGCTTTTAAATGAAAAATCCTAAAATTGAAAATATATTAAATCTTGTCCGCAGACCTTCAAGGTACATAAACGGAGAATTAAATTCGCATACCGCCGATATGTCGGCGGATTTTTCCGTTTGTCTGTGTTTTCCCGACATATACGAAGTCGGAGCGTCCAACCTCGGTCTTGAAATACTTTATCATTTGGTAAATGAAAAAAAACTTGCCCGCTGCGAAAGAGCTTTTGCGCCTGACGAAGATCTTGAAAAAATTCTCAGAGATCAAAAAATTCCTCTTTTTTCGCTTGAATCAAACAGCGATTTAAAAAGTTTTGACATAGTCGGCTTTACCATACAGTGCGAACTTGTCGCAACAAATATTATAAATATGCTTGATCTGTCTGAAATTCCGGTTTTTTCGCGCGACAGAAAAGATTGTCATCCTCTGATTTTAGGAGGGGGTCCCGCTTTGACGAATCCGGAACCTTTTTGCGATTTTTTTGACGCTTTTGTTTTAGGAGACGGAGAAGAGGTTTTGCCCGAAATCATAGAGACGCGCAAAAAGTTTAAAAAGTCAAAGAGAGCCGATCTTTTAAAGGAACTTTCAAAAATAGACGGAGTTTATGTTCCCTCGCTTTATAAAGTTGAATATAACGACGATAACACGGTAAAATCGGTTTTGCCTTTTGATCCTGACGTCAAAAAGACCGTAACAAAAAGAACTCTTAATCTTGAAAACGCTTATTTCCCGTCAAAAAAAATAGTTCCTTTTGTCGAGACGGTTCACAACAGGCTTAATATAGAAGTCGCAAGAGGCTGTCCGGGTCAATGCCGCTTTTGTCAGGCTTCAAAGTATTACAGGCCTTGGAGACAAAGACCCGTTGAAAAGCTTCTTGAACTTGTTAAAAACGGAGTAGAAAGCACGGGGTATGAGGAAATCGCTTTTTCTTCTCTTTCGTGCAGCGATTATAAACATTTGGAAGAATTGCTTGTTAAAACAAACGAAATATACGCCGCTTCAAACTTAAATATTTCTCTTCCGTCTTTAAGATGCAATGAACGTTCGCTAAAGGCGGCGCAATATATAAACAGAAGCAAGCGTCCAACTCTTACTTTTGCTCCTGAAGCCGGCAGCGACAGACTGCGCGACGTTATAGGAAAATATTTGTCTGAAAAACAGATAGTTGAAACGCTTTTGAGCGCAAACGCTATGGGCTGGAAAGTGATAAAACTCTATTTTATGATAGGTCTTCCGACTGAAACCGACGAAGATCTCGCCGCTATAAACTCTATCGTAAGGCTTGTGAGAAAAGAAGCCAAAGGATTGAATTTTAATATTACGGTTTCGCCTTTTGTTCCAAAAGCGCAGACGGCTTTTCAATGGGTTGCAATGGCGCGTCCTGAAGAAATCGCAAGAAAAATAGATTTTTTAAAAGGTATTGTTCCAGCCAGCCTGAAAGCCCATAATCACAGAGCAAGCGTTTTGGAAGCTTTTATGGCAAAGGGCGACAGGCGCGTGTCTGCGGCGGTTTATAAAGCGTGGCAAAAAGGCGCAAGGTTTGATCAGTGGGCGGATAAGTTCGGAAACGATATCTGGACGCAGGCGATAAAAGAAAGCGGTTTAGATTTGGATTTTTACGTTTACAGAACGATAAAAGAAGACGAAGCGCTTCCATGGGATCATTTAAATTACGGCGTTTCTAAAGACTGGCTTTATAACGATTACTTAAAAGGATTAAAAGAAAGCTTAAAATTTAAAGAGCAAACTCAAAATAGCGACGGCAGCGGCGCCGCCGGCTCGCTTTTGGCGACGGGCGGTTCTTTTGCAGCGGAAGCGGCGCAGCGCTCTTCTTTATTGCCGCAAAATTATGTAGAACCGTCGCTTTTGCAGCAGGCTCCCGCAATGCGCGTTCTTTTGCGTTTTTCAAGAAAAGGCGCTGTAAGGTTTATATCTCATCTTGAACAGATAGAAGTGTTAAGAAGGGCGGCGCGCCGCTGCGGGCTTGCGGTATCTTTTACGGCGGGTTTTAGTCCGCAGGTTAAATCTTCTTTCGGGCCGCCGGTTTCCGTAGGGCATGAAAGTTCTTGCGAGTATATGGATCTTTATTTTAACGAAAAGAAAGATCTCGGCGAAATAAAAGAAAAAATTTCAGCCGTTTTGCCCGACGGGTTTTGTTTGCTGAGCGTAAAAAAAATTCCTTTAAAGTTTCCGGCTATAGACGTTTTGGTAAACGTCGCCGAGTTTTCAATCAAAAATGTCGCAGTTTTAGACAAAGACGTTGAAAAGTTTATGTCTTGCGGACAAATAATCGTTGAAAAAACGAAAAAAGGCAAAACCGTCGAAATAGACGCCAAACCTCTTATTAAAAATATGCAGGTTTGCGGCTCAACGCTTAAAATGTCTTTGTATTTTGGCGAATCTAAAAGCGTAAAACCCGAAGCGGTTTTAAAAAAACTATTGGAAAATCATGCCAATTATGCCACAATATGTAATATTGAGAGGACAAATCTTTATATTGAAACTACAGACGGGGAGATTTATGAGCCGTAACTCAGCCAAAGCGCTTGTTTCTTTCATTTTAACCATTTTCTTGTTTTCTCAATTGTACGGCGCAGCAAAAGACGCAAACGACGTGTTTTTTGTCGCCGATTCAATGGTTTTAGGAAATAAAGGCGTAAGCCAATATTCTTCTGTTTTGCAGAATTTGTTTGATAAAGAATACGGAAGCGGCAAAGTAGCCGTTTATAATTATTCGCTTTTTGATATGAATACGTCGCAATCCTTAAGACTTATAAGAAACCTTTTGGATAAAAATAAGAATACGCAATACGTGATAATAATGGTCGGCGAGGCAAACTTTTACAATCTTAACGGATTTGCCGACTATCTTTATTCTGCCGGAAAATATGCGCCTCAGCCCGCGCTGATAAGCGGCAGCGATTACGATGCGATTGAAAAGCTCAATATTGACATCGCCGGAATTTACAATTCGCCGCTTGTAAGCGTAAGAAAAACGCCTGTTGAATACGCCGCTTCAATAGCTTACCGCGCAGTTGCCCGACAGCCTTCTAAAATTGTTAACGGATATAGCGCAAAAATCGTTCCTGTGTTTGCCGTTTTGCTTGAAAACGGATATTTAACGCAGGACGCGTCTTTTTATTCTAAATACAGGGCGGCGTGGAATTTTATAAACGGCGGAAAATACGATAAGGCCGACGCGCTTCTTGGCGAAATGCGCGCCGACAGTCCTTTAAACGCAAACGTTTATTACGCTTTGGGTTCTTTGTATCTTACGGACGCGGTTAAAAAACCCGACGAAGCTTTAAGAATGTTTGAAAGCGGCATTCTCGTCAATCCTTTTGACGAGTCAAACCGCTGTTATAAAGGGCTTGCTGTTATGTATATGTCTTACGGCGGCGCAATATCAAAAGAAATACTTTATTTTGCAAGCGTTCTTAAAAACTGCGTAGGCGAAAAAATCCCTGAAATTAACGCAATAACCGCGATAAATTCTTACGATAACGACGAAAAAATAGCCGCAGTAAGCAAGTGGTTAATTTCCGACGTAAAAGAAATTAACGATTTGTGCGTTTCAAACGGCGCGCGCCTTATAGTATCGGGCTATCCTTTAGGAGCCAAAGCCGGCGCGCTTTTAAAAAACGCTTTTTCGTCCGGCAACATCTTATTTGTCGATAACTCCGGAGTGCAAATAAATTCATCGTCTTCCAAAGGCGGCGTTTACGATAAAATGGCCGGCAATCTTTTTGAAACGCTGAAAGCGGGTATGGACAAAAAATAACGCTCCATGTTTTTTACTGCGCCCATTAAGCCGCAAAGCAAGCTCTGCAATTAAAATTTAAAAAGGAAAAATATAGTGAAAAAAGAAATAGCTGTAAACCGGACTTTGGAAGAAACCAAAGTCGCAGTTCTTGAAGACGGAAAGCTTTTTGATTTGTTTATAGAAAGGCGCGAATCGGAAAAAATATTAAATAATATTTATAAAGGCAAAGTTCAAAATATAGTTCCCGCTTTAAATTCGGCTTTTGTAGATATGGGGTTTGGCAAAAGCGCCTATCTTGGCATCGACGACATCGTAGCCCAAAAACACGAAAAAAACATAGAAAATATGATTAAACCCGGACAGGAAATAATGGTTCAGGTTTATAAAGAGCCCATAAGCACCAAAGGTCCGAAAGTTACTATGGAAATATCTCTTCCCGGAAGGCTTTTGGTGTATATGCCTTTTAGCAACAATGTGGGAATATCAAAAAATATAGAAGATAAGGAAGAATACGCAAGGTTAAAAAGCATAGTCGCCGAAATAAAAAAAGATATTCCGGGCGGAATTATCGTGCGCACCGAAGCCGAAGAGGCCGAAGAAGCCGAAATTAAAAGAGAAATAAAATATCTTATGAGGCTGTGGGCTTCGATAGTTTCGCGTTTTGAAAATTCGGCGCCGATGACTCTTATACACAAAGATCTCGGAGTGGTTTTTCAGACGGTAAGAGATTATTTCAGCGAAGACGTTATGCTTATGCACATAGATAATCCAAAAGAACTTAAAGACGTCGCCGAGTTTGTAAAAATAACTTCTCCGGAGTTTCTCGACAGGATAGTTCTTTACGAAGGCAAGCAGTCAATTTTTAAAGCTTACGGCATAGAAGAAGAAATAAAACGTCTGCGTTCAAATAAAGCAAGGCTTCATTCGGGCGGATACCTTATAATACAGGAAGCCGAATCTCTTTGCGCCATAGACGTAAACAGCGGCAAGTTTACGGCTAAATCGTCTCAGGAAGATACGGCTTTTCTTACGAATATGGAAGCTGCCGAAGAAATAGCCAGACAGCTTAGGCTTAGAAATATCGGCGGAATAATAGTGATAGATTTTATAGATATGAAAAAAGCGGCAAACAGGCAGAAAGTTCTTGAAAAACTGCGCGCGGCCGCAAAAGGCGATAAAGCTAAAATAAAAATATGGCCGATAACAAGGCTTGGGCTTATAGAAATGACGAGAGAAAGAAAAAGAGAGTCTTTGTTTTCGCTTTTAGGAGACACCTGCCCCGTATGCCGGGGGCTCGGGCTTGTTCTTTCAAAGGAATCAATTTTTATAAACGTTTGCGACGAGATAGCCCAAATGAACGTGGATATGCATCACGGGAAAGTCAAAATAAAGTTGAATCCGGACGTTGCGGATTATTTTAGCGAACGCAAAGACCGCCTTAAAGAACTCTTTAACATGGATTTTGAAATTAAATCGAGCCTCGACGTATCCAGAGAAGATTATCAGATAATTTTTGAATAGTTTTTTTGCGGCGGCGGGCGTTTTTGCGGGCGTCGCCGCTTTTTATTTTCGTTTTAAAAAAGGCATTTCAAATGGAAAAGTTTATTCTTTCTCCAAATAAAAAAACGGTTTTCATAATGGGCGCCGGAGCCAGCAAAGACGACAATATTCCGGTTCAAAACGAAATTCTCGATAAAATATTAAAAGGCGATTTTGCCTACAAACGCAGATATCCCGGCGCTGCCGCCAATAAGGAGCATGCAAGAATATCTGCCGCCGTAAAAAAGTTTGTTACGTCGGCTTTCGGCTCAAAAGCCGCAAACAATTTAAGCCTTGAAAGCCTTTTTAACGTGCTTGAATTTGCTCTTACCCGCAGGGAAAATATCGGAGCCGTCGAACTCAAAGAAGCAAGGCATTACTACAAAGAACTTATACGCGGCGTAATGTATGCGACCAGAACCGAAGCAGACATAGGCATGCACGACGTCAAAAGCCATCTTGGCAAATCCTGCCTGATACAAAGTCCTTACACGGAACTTGGGGTTCATCTGTATAAAAAATATAAGGCTTTGCAGGCAAATTTCTCTTTTGTAAATTTTAATTACGACATATGTTTAGACAGAGTTTTGTTGTCGATGAACGATAAAAATCCCGACAAATCTTTTGATTTAGATTACGGCATAGATTTGGGCAATTACATATTAAGCCAAGGGCACAAGTTTTGGTTTTCAAGGCCGCGCAAAAGAAGAGTGTATCTGCTTCGTCCGCACGGTTCGGTCAATTGGCTTTTTTGCCGTTCATGCGGCAACGTTTTTTCAAAGCTTACCAGACAAAACAGAGCCGTCGATATCAGAGAAGGGACAAAATGTTACCATTGCAGGCTTTCTTATCTTGAACCGTATATAGTCTATCCGAGTTATAACAGAATTTACGAAAACAAACATCTCGTCAAAATTTGGGTGAACATGGAAGATCTGCTTTTAAAAGCGGACAGATGGTGTTTTATAGGATATTCTCTGCCCGACGCCGACAAGTATTTTACATACGCTCTTACAAGAATATACAATTACAGAAAAGCGGTTAAATCCGTTCCTGAAATTTCAGTCGTAAACATCAACAGAAACGTGAGAAAATACGAAGAGTTGATTAAGGATCTTAGCGGATATAAACCCTTGAAAAGCCGCGCGGTCGTCAAAGATATGGAAAATTATTTTAAAAACATAATAAAAAACAGCGATATTTTTACAAAATACGGCATATATTTTGACAATGTAATTAAATACGAATGCGGATTTAAAGAGTTCACAAACAAATATTTTTCAGTAGAATAGCAGACTTCGCAGGCTTCGCCTGTGTTATGGAACACAGCCAGCGTCTGTTTTGTTTGTGTCTGTCATTCCCATGAAAATGAGAATCCATGGTTACTATTAATATAGTTTCTAACATTATTTCTTTTCAGCCTTTGTCTGTTTTGTTTGTGTCTGTCATTGCCGTGAAAACAGGAATCCGTTTTTAATATTAATAAGTTTCTAACATTATTTCTTTTCAGCCTTTGTCTGTTTTGTTTGTGTCTGTCATTCCCATGAAAATGGGAATCCATGTTTACTATTAATATAGTTTCTGACATTATTTCTTTTCAGCCTTCGTCTGTTTTGTTTGTGTCTGTCATTCCCATGAAAATGGGAATCCATGTTTACTATTAATATAGTTTCTGACATTATTTCTTTTAAAAACGCAATGTAAACAGACTTCGTCTGTCAGAATTTTTTAGCAAACATGGATTCCCACCCGATAAAAACACTCGGGCGCAGGCTGCTAAGGAAGAACAAATATTAAAAACGCGGGAATGACAAACCGGACGCAGTGTTTTTATGTGGGTTGATGATAAACTAAAAGGCGACAGGCTTCGCCTGTTTGATGGAACACAGACAAAACAGAAGACGCCGGATGCCGTCCCGATTTTAAAATATAGGAGATTAAGGCTTTGACTGCGAAAGTCTTAAAATATTACTAATGAACGCTATAAAGAAATTTCCTTACACTGAAGTTTTAGGCTGGTCTGTTTCGCGTTATGACAAATTTGCTAACTGCAAGAGACAATATTTTTACGACTATTATGCAAAATATGACGGCGAAATTCCTTTTGAAAAACTGCAATTTTTAAAATCTCTTACGTCTAAAGCTCTTGAAACCGGAAACATAGCGCACGACATAATCAGAGACATGCTTTTTCGTTTTCAAAAAAGCGCAAAACCTTTAAATAAAGACAAATTTTTTAAATATTGCCAAAATATTGCGGAAAAATACTGCGCTTCAAAAATATTTGTTGAACATTATTACGGCAACGAAATGATTTCTTCAGGCGAAATTTACGACAGAGTAAAAACTATGCTTGAAAATTTTATAGAAAGCGGCCGCTTTAAGTGGATACTTGAAAACGCCGTTTGCGAAAGTTCTAAATGGATAATAGAGCCCGACGGTTTTGGAGAAACCAGAATTAACGGGCTTAAAGCTTTCTGCAAAGTGGATTTTCTTTTCCCCGTCGGAGACAAAATATACATTATGGACTGGAAAACCGGCAAACCTTCTTTGGACAAGCATTCCAAGCAGCTGACCGGTTACTCCGCGTGGGCTAATTATCATTTCAACAAGAAATCCTGCGATATATTTCCGATAATAGTTTATCTGTCTCCCTGTTACAGCGAAACGAGCGTTTTGATAGACGATAAAAAAATAGCGGATTTCGCTCTGAGCGTAGAGAAAGAAACGAAAGAAATGTACGACTATCTCGCCGATGCCCAAAAAAACGTTCCCAAAGACAAAAAAGAATTTCCTCTTACTTCCAAAACTTTTTTTTGCAAATATTGCAATTACAGAGAAATTTGTAAAAAAATCTGAGATTGCGCAGAGGCATAATGCTTTCAAAATTTTTATCCGAAAATTATCAATATATGACTTTTTTTTCGGCATGGGCTTATCTTTTGTTTGCCGTCGCCTGTTTTTTGTCGTGGCGGATAAAACTTGTAAAACTTTCGTACTTTTGGTTTATGATTTTTGCTTTATCGGCTTCGTTAATGCGTTTTGGCGAAACGTTTTTTTCTGGTTATTTTAACGATGCGCAATACGATATGCTCCACGGCGTTTTCTTATACGTTTCTTCAATTGTCTTATTTATAAGCGGACAAAGATCTTACCTTAAATTCTTTCCTGATAAAACGTATGTCAACTATCTTATAATTCCCGCCGTTTTAATCCCTCTGCCGTTTTTATTTTATAATACGACGTTTTTCTGTTTTTCAGTTTCCGCATTTTTGTTTTTGCCGGGTTCCTTAATACTTGCCGCGGCCGTTTTTAAAAGAGCGCAAAACGAAGTTTATATGAGAAGAACCGCTTTTGCGACTTTTATTTTTTCGGTTTTATATATGATTATATTTTTCTTTTCAGAAGTAAGCACAATAGCGTTTCCCGTCTCTGATTTTATGTTAGAACGTTCGGCGATAAGATTTTTCGGCATTATATGCATATTTTTCTGCGGCGGCTTTATATTTCAATATTTTAAAATAATCTATGAAAAACAGGAGAAATATTACGAATACGTTCCGGAACACTGGAAACGCATTCCGATAACCGCGCTTCTTTTTTTGGTTTTGTCAGCTTCTATTTTTTTGCCCAATTACCTTGAACAAGAAGCGGTAAACGCAATTAAACAGGACGCAGCCGCCGAAGTAGAAAAAGTTTCGCAGCGCATAAGGGCAAAAATTATCAATGCCGACAAACTTTGCAAAAGCTTAAGCATTTCTCCTTTTATTGCCGGACTTCTTTCCTCGTCTTCTGCAATGCAGGATTTGCGCGCTTACGACGTTGTAAATAAAGACGTAGAAATATTCGGAGTTAAGAGAATGTACGTTCTTAACGAGCGCGGCGACATAGTTTATCGCGCCGGTATTTCCGGCGCTAAGGCGGACGGGGAAATAAATTTTAAAAAAAGCGCTTATTTTGCTCAGGCTAAAACTCAGGGTTCTTCAAAAGCGTTTGTAAAGAATTTGTTTGGCGGATACGAAAATTATGTTTTTATGATTGCAATTGCAGACAAAAACGGTAAATTTAAAGGCGTCGTTGCCGTTGTCGAAGGAATAGACGAGATTGAAGAACAGCTCGATGAACGCGCAAATATGTATCTTGTGGACAATAACGGCGTGATTTTTATGAGTTCCGGAAACAGCGGCGGATATTTTAACAATATTTTGGAAATTCCGGAAAGTTTTCCCGACATCTCTTCGGAAAATTTAGACGCCGGAGTTATTACCGTAAACAATGAAAAATTTTATTCGGTAAGGTCGTTTGTAAACGAAGACGGATGGTCGGTAATTTATTTTAAGTCTTTAAAGAACGCCCGTTATTTTAGAAACATAGGTTTTGTATCGGCAAGCTTATTTGTGATAGTGCTTATTCTTCTGTACTATTTAATAACTCAGAGCACAAGGACTATGGCTCTTGCTTTGCGCCATAAAGCTATAATTAACGCCGCCAATGCAATGATGATAATTGCGACCGATATAAGCGGCGCGATAATCATTTATTCTCCCGGCGCGCGCGAAATATTGGGGTACGACATTTTTGAAATAGAAAAAGCAGGTTTTGAAAATGTATTTTCAGATAAACACGGCAACTCTTTGGGATTTAGAGACATTATAGCGCTGTCCGTCAATCCAAACAATCAATTGCAGTGCAAAACGAAAAGCGGCGTTTTAAAAACGCTGTTTGTAAGCATTGTTCCGCAGTTTTCAACAAACAATAAGCTGATAGGCTATATTTTTTCCGGCGTTGACATAAGCGAAGAATTAAAGATGCAGGCCGAAAGAGACGCTTTGCATATGCATCTTATTCAGCAAAATAAGCTTGCCTCGCTTGGCGAACTTGCCGGAAGCATAGCGCACGAATTAAATAATCCGTTAAGCATAATTGTGGGATATTCGCAGAGACTTTTAAAAGATTTTGCGCTCGCTTCTTTTTCTGAGAGCGAAAAAAGCGTCAGAAACATATTTGAAGCCGCTGAAAGAAGCAAAAATATCGTCGCAAATATGCTTGAATTTTCAAGAGCCGGCACGTCGAAGATGCAGGCTGTCAATTTAAACCACGTTGTTGAATCTACCATGCTGATAATTGAAAAAGAAATGTATAAATCTTTGATCGTCATTGAAAAAAGTTTTTGTCCGGATATGAAGCTGATTTTAGGAAACGCCATGCAGCTGCAGCAGGTTATTTTAAACATAATAATTAACGCAAAAGACGCTATGGCGGGAAAAGGAAAGCTTTCTATAACGACTTCCGTTGCAGACGGCAAGGCGGTTTTAAATATTTCTGATACGGGCGCGGGGATTTCTGCCGAAAATATTTCTAAAATATTTGATCCTTTCTTTACAACTAAAGCCGCAGGAAAAGGAACGGGGCTTGGGCTGTCTATAAGCTACGGAATAATAAAAGCTCACGGAGGAACGATTTCCGTCGAAAGCGAGCTTGGAAAAGGAACGGTTTTTACAATAACCTTTAACTTGCTTTAGCGCAGACTGCGTCTGTTTTATGGGACAGGCTTCGCCTGTTTTATGGGACACAGACAGCGTCTGTTTTGTTTGTGTCTGTCATTCCCATGAAAATGGGAATCCATGTTTAATATTAATATAGTTTTTTAACATTATTTCCTTTAAAAACGCAATGTAAAAAGAATTTTTTAGCAAACGTGGATTCCCGCTTTCGCGGGAATGACAAAACACAAACAGTCGTTTCATAAAACAGACGCAGTCTGCGCGGAAGTTTATTGAAATGCGTCCGACTGGGAATGCGGTTTGAAATGTCCGGAAAATAAAAAAAAGAAGTCCGCAAAATTTTGCGGACTTCTTTTTTATTGTTTTATTTAACGTCTTATTCAACGGGCAGCGCTTCTGTTTCAATTGAATCGGAAGCCGCAGCGTCAAGTTTTTTGTAAACGTAAGCGGAAGAAACGTAAAGCATAGGAGTTGATATCAGCAATCCCAAACCGAGCGGAATCATTGATATGAAAAGTATCAATATCCACAAAAGCATGTAGAGGATAATGGTCAGAAGGTGTCCCTTAGTTATTGCCCAGCTTCTTTTAAAAGCGTCAATTATGCCGGTTTCCGGTTTATCTGCAAGAATGTAAGGAACCGGAAAGAAGAGCGCCACGGCAAAGAAAACAGGTATTATAAGAAGAATGGCTGAAATGAAAAAAATTATCGTAAGGATAAGTCCGGCGACAAAGAATTTGAGGAAAGCCGGCAAATCATTTTTCAATACGCTCCATGAAGGAGTTTCTTCGTTTGAGGCGGCAAGCGAGGCTCTAAGCGTAGAAAGCATAAAATAAGAACCGGTTAAAGTTGCCAAAAGAGAAGAGATAATTGACGGGATATTCAGCGCTATTGATATTCCTCCGATAATAAAGTTTGCCGCAAAAGCAATTATGAACAATAGTATGAGAATCAAAGCGTTTTTCTTAAACGCTTCCCAACCTAAAGATAATACTTCTTTAATGTCAAAAGCCGATGTTGCCATGTGAATACTCTCCTTTT
This sequence comes from Endomicrobium sp., assembly GCA_031273645.1. Taxonomy (GTDB): domain Bacteria; phylum Elusimicrobiota; class Endomicrobiia; order Endomicrobiales; family Endomicrobiaceae; genus JAISLV01. The sequence goes on along the minus strand of JAISRM010000260.1, from coordinate 361 downwards.
GTTAAATTGTCTTATAATTCTATGAAATAACGTAAAAACAGTCAAATTTTTTCCCCCGATGCGCCAACGCAAAATGAAAAACGGCCAGACTTCGTCTGCTTTATGGAACGCAGGCTTCGCCTGTTTTGTTTGCGTCCGGTTTGTCATTCCCGCGTTTTTAATATTTGTTCTTCCATAGCAGCCTGCACTCGAGTGTTTTTATCGGGTGGGAATCCACGTTTACTAAAAAATTATTTTTACATTGCGTCTTTCAAAGAAATAATGTTAGAGGCTATATTAATATTAAACATGGATTCCCATTTTCATGGGAATGACAAACACAAACAAAACAGGCGAAGCCTGTCCCACCCGATAGAGACAC
>JAISRM010000241.1 GCA_031273645.1 Endomicrobium sp. | reverse complement strand
TGTCATTGCCATGAAAATGGGACAGGCTTCGCCTGTTTTATGAAACGCAGACAGTGTCTATTTTGTGTCTGTCATTCCCATGAAAATGGGAATCCATGTTTAATATTAATATAGTTTCTGACATTATTTCTTTATTCTTTTTAAAAACGAGATGTAAAAAGAATTGTTTAGTAAACGTGGATTCCCGCTTTCGCGGGAATGACAAAAAACAGAATGGGAATGACAACACGGACACAAGCCGTTATCCTATAAAACAGACGAAGTCTGTCCCACCCGATAAAGACATTCGGGCGCAGGCTGCTTAGGAAGAACAAATATTAAAAACGCGGGAATGACAAAAAACAGAATGGGAATGACAACACGGACACAAGCCGTTATCCTATAAAACAGACGAAGTCTGTCCCACCCGATAGAAACACTCGGGCGCAGGCTGCTAAGGAAGAACAAATATTAAAAACGCGGGAATGACAAACTTAAAAACAGACAGCGTCTGTTTTGGCATCCTGCATAAACACAGCCGAAGGCTGTCCCGCATAAATACAGACGAAGTCTGCAGACGCTGTTTGGGATTATTTTTTTAGTTTGGCGAGGAGGAAGGCGCCTGTTGAAATGAAGATTATGTTTGGCAGCCATGCGGCCATGATGGGAGACAGTATGGCGTTTTCGCCGAGGGACTGCGTTATTGCCTGAACGCCCCAGTAAATAAAAGCGGCTATTAGAGCCATAGTAAAGCTTATTATTTTGTTTAGCTTATTTCCGACGCCTAAAGCAAACGGAATTCCTATCATCATAACGACAAGATGGCAAAACACCGAAGCGTATCTTATCTGCAAATTTATTCTTTCTTTTAAAGCCGTCTGTCCGAAAATTCTAAGCTGATTGATGTATTTTCTAAATTCCCGCGTGCTCATGGTTTCCGATTTCATTTTTCTAAAAGCAATGTCTTGGGGTTTCAGCTCTATGCCGGAATCGTAACTTTGAAAATACAATTCGTTCCAGAACCCGTCTTTAAATTTTCGTATTACTCCGTTTTCAAGAACCCATGTTTGTCCGTTCCATTTGCCTTGCGAAGCAAGAATTAAATATTGAAGATAAAAGTCATCGTTGTATTTTTCAATTACCGCATCTTTCATAATGCCGGCTTTGGTATCGAGAAAACCGACGGTAAACCTCATATTGTTGCGCAGAGAAACTATCAGGTCTGAAAATTCCGTTTGATATTTTATTTCTTCTTTTTGTATCCTTTCTCTTTTTACCCGTTCGTTAAACTTTGTGGTCGTAGGAATTAAAAATTCTCTTGCGCCAAGGTCGGCCGCGCCTATTAAAACGCCTAAAAATAAAAAAATAAATATTATTTTCCACAGATTTATTCCGGCGGCTTTAATTGCCGTTATTTCGTTTTGTTTGGCAAAGCCGCCAAGTGAAAATAAAACGGCCAGAAGCGTCGCTACGGGCAAAACTTCTATTATCCACCACGGAACATTTGAAAGCAGGTGCTGGGCAATAATAATGAAAGGCGTTTTGTTTTCCATATAAAAGCCTATTTGCCTGAAAAGTTCGGAAATAAGCACTATAAAGCCGAATGCAAGCGCCGTGAAAAAAAATATTTTTAAAAATTGTTTAGCGACGTAAAAATAGAGTATTTTCATAATTTTTATAAGCTTTTATGCAAATTATTTTTTTACCATTTTCCTAAATAAAAACAGCCCGCAGACCGTAACCGCAAAATTCGGCAGCCACATTATTAATGCGGCAGAAGCGTAGCCGCGTTCCGCTAAATTCATCGATAGAATAAGAAGCGAATAATAAAACATAATTACGCCAAGACTAATGCCAAACCCTATCGCTTTGCCGCCTTTTCCCGACATAATTCCTCTCGGAAGAGCTATCAAAACAAACGCAATCGACGCTACGGCAAAAATCCATCTCAGCCAGAACTCGCTTTCATAAGCAGCGTAGGGAAGATTTTGCATTTTGTAAGATTGTATCGTTTTTAAAATCTGCGGCGACTGCATTTCTTTAAGCGAAGAAGAGTTGCCCCTGACGGCGTTTCTAAGAGGGATAAAAAACTCGTAAGAAGCGAAAGTCATATGTATCATGCTGTTTATTTTTGACGGGTTTGCAAGCTGCCAGTAACCGTTGTAAAGGGTCAGTTTGACTCCGCTGTAATACACTTTTACCGAAGCCGAAGATGCCGCTATGCGCCACGAATTGCTTTGGCTTTGAAAATCCGTCTGCTTGGCGTCAGTCTTAAGCTGCGCTTTTTTCTTATCTTCAAATTTATATATGTTGACTCCGGAAAGAGAATTGTTGAGGCTGTCAACTTTGTTTGCATAAATTTGGTAATCGCCCAGTTTTGTTATGGTTTTTTCAGAAAAAGTTACCAAAGGTCTTTTTGTAAGAATTTCTTCATAGAGATTTCTAAAATCGCTGTGCATTTTAGGAGACCAAAAATGGTTAAAAAATATCATAAAAATTGAAATCAGGCATATGAAAACAATTACGGGAACAGACAAAGTCGCATATCCCAGCCCGTTTGCTTTCATGGCGGTTATTTCATTGTCTTCAGAAAGCCTGCCGTAAGAGATCAAAACTCCAAAAAGCACCGCCATGGGAACGGCAAGAGACAAAATGTTTGGGAGAATAAAGGCAAAAAGTTTGACGACTAAAAAGAAAGCGACCCCTTTTGAAAGAAAAAGGTCTATAAGCTGAAATATTTGGTCTAAAAGAAGAAGCATTGAAAAAACGGCGAGTCCGAAAACAAAGGCTGCGAAAAATTCCTTTATTATGTAAAGATGAAGTTTTTTTACCATTTTGACCTAAAAGACATGAAAATATATTGAAAATACAACAGAATTATATCAAAAAAATATGGGAAAACGAAATTGAATATAGTATAATTAACAAACATAATATTTGTCCGCGCATTTTATTTAAATTTTCTAAAAATATGATATGAAATTTCTAAAAATATTCTTTTCCATATCCCTTCTGTTTATATATGCATTTTCTCTTGCCGCCTATAATCCAAAAAGTAATAAAAAAAAGCATTCAGTTCTTGGAAATTCTAAGAGCGAAATTTACGGGCAGTTTGACGAATACGATAAATTTAAAAATATAACGGCAGTCGAACCTTCCGGAGCCGTTATATCAACATATACCGTCTCGGCTTTTGATTTTGAAGAACCTTTGCCTGAAACCGTTCAGGAGAAAGCCGGCAATGAATTGCTCAATTACTTAAACGAGGGTTTGTTTTCAAATCTCGGATATTCGCCGGGGAAATGGAAAAAAAGAGCTTCCGGCGAAGACGCCGTCAGGCAGTCGTCGTCCGCCGTTTCTGCAGGCCATGAACTGCCTCCCGGCATTATGGCAAAACTTCCTTTTGAATCGCAGCTTTCGCTTTCGGGCAGAAAGCTTATAGGGTTTAATTACAATGCAAGAAATTACGATAAAGAAGAAGACGGCAAAAGAAAAAATTCCTCTTCTTTTAAAATGGAGCAGGAACTTCAGATGCGCGTTGTCGGAAAAGTCGGCGAAAGGCTTAACATCAACGTAGATTACGACGACACAGCCGACAAAAAAGACATTTCTCTTGCATATAAAGGTCTTCCCGGAGAGTTTATTCAGGAAGCGGCTTTCGGAGATATTTCGGTTTCAATACCGCAAAGCGAATTTGTAAGCTATTCAAAAGAGCTGTTCGGCTTAAAGCTTGACACCCGTTATAAAACTTTTAACGCCAACGCTTTTTTCAGCCAGACTAAAGGCGCGTCAGAGATAAAACGTTTTACCGGAAACACGCAGCTTGAAAGAAGAACCATTGCCGACACGTCTTATATCAAACTGAAATATTATTCCGTTTTAGCCGCCGGAGAAACAAGACAAATTAAATCCGGATCTGCGCAGGTTTTTATCGATTATCAAAGAATTGACCCGAAATTAAACATATCCATAACGACCGCAACGCCGTTAAATTATTTGGTAAACCCGGTTTCTCCCGCAGACGAATACAGAGGAAATTTCGTGCTTTTAACGCCCGGACAAGACTATACTATAGATTATAATACCGGAATAATAATTTTTAAAAATCCTCTTTTAAGCAATTATGTGGCCGCCGTAAATTATCAGTTTACCGATAATAGCCAGCTGAGTTCTCTGCCTTTGATTTTTAAAGATTTAAACAACACTTCTAATCCCTCAACAGGACATACGACCGAACTGAAAACTTTTTATAATCTCGGAAATTTAAAAATTATACGCGATAACGGCAGAGGAAACTTTCTGCTTCAGCTGCAGGATTTAAACGGAACCGTTCTTTCCTCAACAGACACCATTGAAGGCGGAAAGCCCGTTCCTAAATATCCTTCTACAATCAACGTCGATTTTGAAAACGGCGTTTTTAATCTCGTTCCCGCCGGAGGAAAGCCTTTAGCCGACGATCTCTACGATTTTAACACGCACAGATATAATTTTGTAACGGAGTATCAATACACCGTAAAAATTTTAACTTTAAGACCGGCGATAGTTCCTCAGTCGGAAAAAGTAACGGTTGACGGACTTCAGCTTACCGCCAATTCAGATTACATTATAGATTACGATTTGGGCATTCTTACCATAATAAAGGAAAACGTCATCAAAGAGACGTCCGTAATAGACGTTACCTACGACTATTCAATGTTTGGCGCGGAATCCGAATCAACGCTTATAGGAGGAAGGGCGCAGCTAAACCTTACTAATGACATAACTCTTGGCGGCAGCCTTTTGTACAATTTTACCGCAAAAGGCGGAGCGCTTCCGGATATAAGAAGCACGCCGACAAGCCTTATGGTTGCCGAGGGCGATGCAAAAATTAACGATTTAAGCATTGATGCTTTAAACGTTAAAATCAACGCCGCCGCCGAGTACGCTTTTAGTTCGCAAGACGACAATACTTCCGGCAAAGCTTTAATAGATTCTATGGACAGCGCCGTTTACGAAGATTTTGCAAGCATGATCGACGAAAACTGGTTTCATTCGTCTTTTAAATCTAACGGCTCTATTGCCGACAGAAGAAATCTCAGCGATTTGTCGTGGCAGACTAAAGAAATTTATTTAAGGGACATAGACCCGTCGCTTGAACTTATAGACGGGCAAAAGCAGCTCACTCTTGAAATAAGTTATAACGTAACGACGCGTTCTGAAATCGCGTTTGCGCAAAAGCTTTCTGCGTCGGGATACGACTTTTCAAAAAAGTTATACGTTGACGTCTGGATAAAACAGGATTTCCCTTTAGACGCCGATTTATACATAGATTACGCTTCGGCGATAAACGAAGACGCAAACTATAAAAATGCAGATCCCGCCTCGTCTTATTACGGCAAACTTTTTACGGAAGACGCCGACAATAACGGCGTATTAAGCCCGTGGGAAGACACGGGGCAGCAGTATTTGAACGCCGACGGCTCAATATCGCTTATCGGCGCCCATAACGGAAGGCTTGACACCGAAGATCTAAACGGAAACGGCATTTTAGACGTTGTTGAAGAGGTTGCCGAAAGCGTTAATGTAAAAACAGGGGCTGTTATAAAAAACCATAACGGCTGGATACAGTACAGAGTTCAAATAAACGCGCTTTCGTCTCCGGAAAATTGGAAAAATATAAGGATTCTAAGGTTAAGAATAAAAAAGAATTCTTCCGAAAGCGGCAAAATGATAATAGGCAAAATCGCTATTACCGGAAATAAATGGGAAGAATCCGGAACGCATGTGTCGTCTTTTACGATTTCTGCGATAGGAAATTCCGATCAGGAGTACAAAGACAAAAGTCTTTTGCTAAATTCTTATTACAGGGAATTGTACGACATAGACGAGAGCGTAAGAAAAGACGAGCAGGCTTTAAAAATAGCTTACGGACCGGCTTTTTCAAACGAAGAATTTTTTGCAAAATCCGTTTATTCCGGAGACGCTCTTGACATTTCAAAATACGACAGCCTGCGTTTTTTTGTATATGCCAAAGAGGCCGCCGTCGGCGACGTTTTGGTGTTTAGAGCCGGCGGAAACGACAACAATTATTTTGAGTTTAAAATAACAAGAGATTCCGATCCGTCGTGGAACGACTGGAAGCTTATAACTATCGACCAGCCCGGCTCGGGCAGGGCAAGGTCGTGGACTTGCCAAGATCCTTCCGCAGTTATAAGCGCGTACGGATTGCCGTCGCTTGAAAAAATTTCTCAGATAACGCTTGGAGTTATTTCAACGGCGGGTTCTTCAACAGACAAATATGTGTGGTTTAACGAAATACACGTTAAAGGCTCTAAAACGCTTGACGGAGCGGCTTGGAAAGCCGGAGGAAATATCCGCTGGAACGGAAATAAAGCTTTGGGCGCGATAACCGCAGGGGCTTTTAGAAAAACTTCCGACAGAGATTTTCAAACCGTTACCGCGGGAGTTCATAACAGAGATTACACCGAAGACAACGCTTACCTGAATTTTGACGGCGTAAAAACGGAAACTCTAAACATTCTTCCTTTTAAAGCCGGAATTTCAAAAATAAGAACTTATACGCCCAAAATCGACGACAAAGAATCAAACCTCGTTTCAATAAACGAACAGGGCAACGTTGTAAATTACACGGGTTTTGCCGAAACGAACCTTAATTTCGGAGTTGATTTTCCTCAGATAAGCGCCCAGTATTCGCGTTCGCTTACCGATACGGAAATGCTTGCCCGTCTTGAAGACAAAGAAATACTTTCAGGAAATCTCGTCTATAACAATCCTTTAAGCATTCCCGTTCTTCCCATAAACGTTACTGCCAACGCCAGCATGAGCAACTCCTATTATAAAGTTTACCCAGACACTCCGATAGCTAATTCCGATTCGTTTTTAGGGCTTGACGCTTTGCGGCGCTATATGGATATTTCAGATTATCATACTCTTGAAAAATCAAACAGCTTTTCCGTTAAGCTGCCTTTTAAATTTTCAAAAGGAGTAAGTTTCACTCCGTCTTACCTTATAGATACCGTAAAGGAAAAAAACCGCGATTTTGCGCAGGAAATAGAATATGACAAAACGCTAAATCAAACGGTGGGAGCAAGCATGGTCATGGGTTTGGCAAGCTGGTTTGCCCCGACTTTTACATACAGCATAAATACAAAAGAAAATTATAATGTCAACGCAAGCACCGATTCCTCAGCGCCGGTTTTTCCCGGAGAAAAAAAATACGTCGAAAGAATCGGGATAGGGGAAATATCGTGGAATCTTAACGCTTACGATATAGCCGCTTCGCGCTTTTTAAAGTCCATGAGTTTTTCGGCTTATTACAGACTGCAGGATTCCGATTCCTACGATAACGTCGATAAAAATTTCAAATCAACCGGTTTTACTTCCGATAAACTGTGGATAAGAAATAATCTGCTTATGGAAATACTTCCTTCGTACTCGTCGGGATCTTACATGGTAAAAACGGTTTTAAACAGAAACGACATAAGAATAAACGGAAGATATATGCCTTTTGAAGCTTTCGGGTTTAAAGGGATTTTGTCGCCGCTTACTTCTTTGACCGCAAATTTTACTTACACGGAAGGCAGCGAAAATTCTTATGTAACGGGAACGTTAAACGACGTTTACACGCAGATTTGGCCTGACCTTTTGATAGGAATGTCGGGCATAGAAAGATTTTTCGGCTCTCTATCTTGGATGAGCGACAGCCAGCTGAATTTGAAATATAACGACAAAGACATAACGACTTACGGCGTTTCTTACGCAAAAAGCGTAATGTACGGCGCAGATTACAGGTGCAAAATTTTAAAAATGCTGGATTTATATTTTTCATTTGAAAACGTCGAGGCTGCTTCCGACGATTATGCGACTTTACACCCTCTGTCTGACAGCTTAGAGAGAAGAATATCCGGACAGGGAGCCGTTAATGTCGGCAAATGGAGAATAAGCTTAAGATATGTAAACGAAGATTTATGGCAAAGAAACGCTTTGGGAAAATATTCTTCGCAAGTGTTAAGAAACAGTTATCTCGGGCAGATAAATTCCGATTTAACGTTTCCTGCGGGAATAAAAATTCCGATTATAAATAAAGTTCTTCCTCTAAAGAACAGAATTATTTTTGAATCGCAGCTTAAATATATTTCGCAGTCTTCCGGAGTCAATATTGAAACCGATAATAATTTAAATTACGGTTTGTCGTTAAACGCCGATTATGAAATATCAAAATATTTTAGATTTTTGCTGGGCGGTTCGTGGGAGAGAATGGAATATTCGTATAACGGCGATTTAAATTACGCCGATATAACTTTGATAACAAAGCTGACAATACAGTTTTAAAAGCGTTTAGTTCGTCAAAAAAATTATGAATTTAAAAAATTTTATTTCAATGATAGTTTCTTTCATATATCCGGTTACGTGTTCATGCTGCGGTAAAAATATCGATTGCCGGCTGGGAATTTCTATATGCGCAAAGTGTATGGCAAAGCTGCCGGTAATTTCAGGTTTTGTATGCAAAAAATGCGGACTGCCTCTGCGCGACGGCGGAATGCATTGTTATAAATGCCTTAAAAATCCGTCTGAGATCAAAGCCGACGCGGTGCGCTGTCTGTATTTATACAAAGACGATGCCAGAAAGCTGATTTTAAAATTAAAATATTCTGACAGAATGTTTCTTGCAAAAGATTTGGGGCAGGCTTTAGCGGCCAAATTGAAAGAATGCGATTTTTACCGGCAAACAGATCTTATTACGGCGGTGCCTTTAAACGCGGTAAGAAAAATTAAGCGCGGCTACAATCAGGCGTGGCTTTTGGCAGCAAGAGTATCAAAATGCGTTAATCTGCCGGCAACGAATAAGGTTTTGTATAGAAAAAAAATGACAAAACCCCAGTTTAAACTTTCAAAAAAAGAAAGAGCCGCAAATATTAAAAATTCTTTTTACGTCAAAAACGCAAATCTTATTAAAAATAAAAACGTTCTTTTAATCGACGACATAGTAACTACCGCAGCGACGGCGTCGGCCTGCGCCCAAGTTTTAAAAAAATCCGGCGCCAAAAAAGTTTACGTTTTAGCTTTGGCAAGAGATTAAATCGCCCCGCGGCAAAGTTTAAAAAAAACCAGAGCCGAAAGCTTGCAAAGCTTTTACTCTGTCCTTGTCAAATCATTTAAAAATGACGCCGAAAAACCGCACTTTAACATCTGTTGCGAACTTTCGCCAAAAATTTATCTGTTGTAAAATGTTATAATTATATTATGAATTGTAGAAAAACGGCTAATATCATAAACCATGATTTTAAGAGAGCAATGATATGTCCTGATGAAATGGGAATATATCTTTTTCTATATAAAAATGAAGAAGATTCTTACGCCGATGAAGAACTATTATTTGAAACCATGGAAGATGTTTTTGATTATGCGGAAAATGTTTTAAAAATACATACAAAGTTATGGCAAGATATTCCCATGCATTTGGAAGGATGCCAGCAAGATTGGATATCGCCTGTAAGAGTTTTGGGAAGAGATAAAGGCAATCCCGAATTTGGAAAATTTGAAAAGCTTGTAAATAATGAGTGGATTCCAATTAAATAGGACTTCTTGAATCCAATAATCCTTTCATTGTTTCAATCCGCTAAAAAGCGCGTCTGGTGTGATTATGAAGTTGACGACGAAATAGCGCAGACTAATGAAGCTAAAAGAACCGGACAAAGCAAAGATTACAGAATGCAGAAAGAACATCAACCCGCCTTTACCGGTAAAGTTGAAGCCGGCAGTGAATAAACCTCTTTCCAAACTCAGAGTTCAAAATAACATTTCTTCTACTTCTAATTTGCTCTTTCGTCCGCCCCTTCTCCTTTTTTTTCTATACCCTCTTTTTACTACTTTTAACATCTCTTTATACGTTTCTTTCTTCAAGAAAAGATCCAAAGAA
>JAISRM010000208.1 GCA_031273645.1 Endomicrobium sp. | reverse complement strand
ATCGCTCTGCCGCAGTCTTTATATACCGTAGTTACCAAGCTTAAATCTTTAAGTTCGGGCATCTTGTTTTCAGAACCTATTTTAACGCTTATTCCGCCGGCGCTGAAATCTTTATTGACTATTTCAATAAGCCTTTCTTTATCTTCGTTAAGCCTTATAAGCGATTTTACCGGCTCAAAATCGTTAAAATCAGGAATCGTTACGGCATTAGACGCGCCGTCTATGTAAATATCGTCTTGTATGCCGAAAAATAAATTTCCTATCTGTTCTGCTATTTCATAAATTTCAGACTCGCTTTGCCTAAACGCCCTTATCTCGCTTACTATTCTTGAACTTGCCTCGGCAAGAGCTATGCCTCTGAGCTTTTCATTTAAAAAATTTCTCAAGCGGCTTATCTGCGCCATAGATAAAGTAGCCGCGACCTGCTTATTTATAACCATTCCCGTATGAGTTAAAAGAACCACCAAAAGCTGCTCGGGCGCAATCTGAACAAGCTCAATATTTTTTATCTCGTTAAATGCGGCCTTAGGCGCAAGAACAAAACCCGTATATTGCGAAAGCCCTGAAAGAATTCTTGAAGTTTCAGAAAGCAAAGTTTCTATCTGTTTTGTTTTTTGCTCATACTCTTTTTTTATTTTTTCTTCTTCTTCAACGGCAAATTTCTGCAATTGTATAATGGAATCGACATAAGCGCGGTAACCTTTATCCGTAGGAATTCTTCCGGCGGAAGTGTGAGGATGCGTGAGAAAACCTTCGTCTTCAAGTTCAGCCATCAGATTTCTTACGGTAGCCGGAGAAAGCTCTATATTGTATTCCTCTATCAAAACGTTTGACCCTACAGGCTTTCCCGTTTTAATATAATGGTGTATTACCATACTCAATATTTTTGACTTTCTTTCTTTTATAACATCTATGGAAATTTGTCTCATACAGCCTCTTAATCCGGATTTTTATCGTAAAGCGCCCTGCGAATTAAAAAAAGATTTATCAGCTATTTTTAGCAATCACACCCTATTAGCACTAAATTATTATGAGTGCTATTTTAACAACATTTTCATATTTTGTCAAGAATTTTAAAACAATAAAAAAGCGCCGGTTTCAGCAACGCCGGCGCTTTTATTTTTTAATATTTTTTATTGTTAACATACACCCCAACAGCTTAGCTGTCCCGAATATATAAATGTTCTTTTATTTCCTAAGCAGACTTCGTCTGTTTTATGGGACAGGCTGCGCCTGCTTTATGGGATAACATCTTTCGTCCGGTTTGTCATTTCCGCAAAAGCGAGATCCACGTTTACTAAAAAATTCTGTCAGACAGCCTTCGGCTGTTTTATAAAAACAGACGCTGTCTGAAAAGAACAATGTTAGAAAATATATTAATATTAAAAATGGATTCCCATTTTCATGGGAATGACAGCCTTCGGCTGTTTTTATGTGGGTTGATGACAGACACAAAGAAAACAGACGCAGTCTGTATTCCATAAAACAAGCGAAGTCTGCAGACACAGTCTGATTTTTTATCAATCAAGGTATTCTCTAAGCGATTTGCTTCTTGTAGGATGCCTTAGTTTTCTTATGGCTTTGGCTTCTATCTGCCTAACTCTTTCTCTTGTTACGCCGAATTTTTTACCGACTTCTTCAAGCGTGCTCGGATAGCCCACCCCTATACCGTATCTAAGGCTTATAATTTCGGCTTCTCTCGGGGTCAAAGTATTAAGAACTTTTTGCAGTTCAAGCTGCAATCTGTACTGCTGTGTTTTTGCAACGGGGCTTGGGCTGTGCTGATCTTCTATAAAATCTTCAAGACGCGAATCTTCTTCTTCGCCCACCGGAGTCGCAAGAGAAACAGGCTCCTGCATCATTTTCAATATTCTTCTTATTCTGTCTGTGGAAAGCCTTAAGGCTTTAGCGTACTCTTCAATGCTTGGCTCTCTGCCTATGTCCTGCTGATATTTCTTTTTAACTTTAGTGAGCTTAGAAATAAGTTCTTTCATATGCACCGGAATTCTTATGGTTCTTGCTTGGTCTGCTATGGCTCTGTTAATAGACTGCCTTATCCACCATGTAGCGTAAGTTGAAAATTTAAACCCTCTTTTCCACTCGAATTTTTCAACGGCTTTTGAAAGACCGAGATTTCCTTCCTGAATTAAATCCGAGAGTTCAAGATTGCTTATTCCGACGTGTTTTTTTGCTATAGATACGACGAGCCTGAAATTAGCTTCTATAAGTTTCATTTTGTCGCGGTGTATTACTTCTTCAAGCTCTCTTATTTTTCTGTCGGTTTCAATCATTTCTTCGGGAGTTATTACAAAACCCTCTTTCAAATTTGACTGCTTGGCCAAAAGAATGTCAATTTTTTCAAGATGTTCTTCTACGCCCGAAACCGGAGAACCCGTTTGTTTTTTAAAGTCCGCTGCGGAAAGTTTTCCGGCTTTATAATTTTTATGCAAAGTATGAACTTTCTGCGCCGAATTTTTATATTTTCTTTCAAATCGTCTCACATCGTCTTTTATTTCGTTTAATTTCTGCGCCGTCGTTTTAATTTTATTGATAAGTCTTTTGATTTTATCCTGATTAAGATTAAGCCCTATTATAAGAGTGATTACTTCTGAACGCAAATCTTTAATTTTTTGGGCGTATTTATCTTTTTCTTTTTGCGAGGCGGATTTAAGTTTAAGTTTATCTTCATAGGATTTTATATTTTTTTCTATAAGATTTATTTTCTGCACGGCTTTTTTTATTTTTACTCCCATTCCTCTAAGCTGCGCCTGAGATTTTCTGCCTCTGGGCATAAGCTCTTTGGGAGTCATTTCCTGCTGGCTTATAAGGGTTTCCCAATTGCGTATTTCTTTTATTATAAGAGGGGATTCTAAGACGATAAATTTAAGCTTCTTTTCGTTTTCTCTTATGTTTTTTGCAAGCTCGACTTCAACGGTTCTTTCAAGAAGCGGAACTTTGGCCATTTCGCTTAAATACATTCTTACCGGGTTTATGTCTTCGTCTTCGCTGGAAACTTTTACGGACTGTTCTACGGCTTCGCCGGCGTTTTTCTTGGCCTTATCGGAAAGATACTCTTTATTGTCTATAACTTTGATCCCCAAATCTTCCAGAGTAACAAAAAAACTGTCTATTTTTTCCGCCACCATAGATTTTTGCGGAAGACTTTTGTTTATGTCTTCATAAGTAAGGTAGCCCTGTTCTTTTCCGATGTCAATTAATCCTTGAAACGTGTCTTTTTTTACCATATTTATTTCCCCGATCCTTTTAAAAGGCTTGTCAATTCTTTATATTTTTTAATTTTATCGTCGTCGCGCGCAATTTTGCCTTCAGTCATTAGAATATATTCTTGCTGCAGCTGACGCCTTTTGTTTTCAAGCTTTTTTGTTTCAATGTCTCTTAATATAGTGTTAAACGATTCCTGTATGTCGGAATATTTTATATCTTCAAAGGTTAAAGCGCCAAACCAGTTATTGTCGTCTTGAGAGAGAGAATTTAAAATATCGGCGTCGCTAAATCCCGAAACAAGCATTCCGTGCACTTTTGCGCATTTGGGATCCGTAAAACATTCGCTTGCGGCTTTCTTTACAAAAGATCTGTCGGTAAGCATAATGTGCAAAAGATTTTCTTCAAGCGAAAGTCCTATTTTTTTATTATTTAAAATAAGACCTTTTTGCCGCTCATCAGAAACACGGCTTCTTGCCGAAGACGACATCCGTCTTCTTCTTATTTCGCGCCTTACTACCGAGTCGTTAAGACCTCCGATTTTTCCGGATATTTCCCGAATCCACTCGTTTTGAACGACTTCGCTTGAACTTCTTGAAATAAAATCAAGCAAAAAAGAAACGGCTTTTTCTTTAGACTGAGAAGAATTTGCGTCTATTAAACCCGAAGCTCTTTCTATCATAAAATCAATGGCGCTTTTAGACGTTTTATCAAGAAGTTTTAAAAATTCTTCTTTACCGTTTGCAACCAAAAATTCGTCGGCGTCAACGTTTTCCGGCAAAACGGAAACCGTAGTTTCAATGCCGCTTTCAACAAGTATTTCAAGCGCTCTTTGGGTAGCCGTTCTTCCGGCATCGTCGGAATCGTAAAGGAGTTTCACTTTGTCGGCATATCTTGCAATAATTTTTGCGTGATTAGCGGTAAAAGCCGTCCCCAAAGACGCCACTGCTCCGGTAATTCCAAACTGCCATGGAACTACGACGTCAACATATCCTTCAAGAACTATTATCCTTCTTTCTTTCCTAAGCTCTGCAAGAGTTTGAAACAATCCGTACAAATTTGAAGATTTTGAATAAACGGAGGTCTCCGGAGTATTTAAATACTTGGGGTTTTGCTGCGACAGAGTTCTTCCGCCAAAAGCGACGACCCTGCCCTGAACGTCAAATATCGGGAACACAAGACGCTCGGACATGTATTCAAAAAAACTTTCTCTTTCCGTCTTCGTTATTAAACCGGCTTTTAAAAGATCTTCGCGCAAAGCGCCTTTTTTTAACGCGGAATTCAAAAGCGCTCCTTTGGGAGCAAAACCAAGCTTAAACTTTTTTACCGTATCAAGATTTATGCCGCGCTTTTGAAGATATGCTCTTGCATGATTTGCAAGCTGATTTTCAAGCAAATGTCTGTGATAGAATATAGCCGAACTTTCTAAAATTTCAAATAGTTTTGTTTTCTCAGATACTTTAACCGCGTCCCGCCCGCTTTCTTTTATTTCTATATTGGCCTTAGCGGCAAGTTTTTTTACCGCCTCAATCCAAGATACGTTGTCAATCAGCATTATAAATTTAAAAACGTCTCCGGCGGCGCTGCATCCGAAACACCTGAAAATGCCCTTCTCCGGACTGACCGTAAAAGACGGAGTTTTTTCATTGTGAAAAGGACAGCATGCTTTCCAGTTGCGTCCGGCTCTTTTTAAATCCGGAACATACTCTCTTATTACGGAAAGTATGTCGCTTGAAAGCCTGACTTTATCAATTATATCATCTGAAATCATAATAAAACCAATCGGCTGCCGCAATTTTAATCAACAAATGAATAAAACGGGCATATATATTTCAAAGAGCAGAAAGCCTCTGAAATATACAAACCTTTAATTAGCGTTTTTCTCTTCTAAATCTTCTAAAACCGGACGCTTCTATAAAATCAAGTTTTCCGAGTTTATTTTCAAGTTTGTCAAAAAGCAAATTAAGACCCAAATTATCAGATGAAATGTGCCCTGCAATAACTATATTTATGTGATATTTTTCGGCCTCTTTAACGGCTTTCTGTCCAAGGTGCATTCCGACTATTGTGCCGACCCCCGCCAACGCAAGTTTTTCAAACATTTCAGCCGGGCCTTCGGTTCCGCCGGTCATATCGACAAAAACTTTGCCGCATCTTGAATTTTCGCTTCCGTGAAAAATTGCGGGAGCAAGCCCTGCTTTTGCGGAATATTTATATTCAGGCAAAGTATATAAATAAGAAATTATATCTTTTATATAAATCGGATCAAGAGCGTTTATTTCGGTTTGCAAAAAAGAAGCCACGTGATTGTCTGCCACGCTGTGAGCCGTCATCAAAGGAATATCAAGCAATTTTGCGGTATCAACCGTTCTATCGTTATTTGACGGCAAAACGCTTCTATGAACTTCGCGTATGCGTCCGGCAATAAGTTTTTCCGCAACGTTTATAGGAACGCCCTGCTTGTTTACTATGCCCGTCTGCATATCTAAAACGTCGGCAAAAGTGGAATACGCATATCCTTCGGGATGATGCGCTATTATTAAATCTACTTTTTTGCCTGAATTTATAAGCTGCTTAGCCAAAAGAATTTCCTGGCTTTCTATATCTATGCCCACCATTACGGAAGCGACTTGCGTATCTGGATCTCCGTATAATATTCTTGAATCATAATACGGATTTTCCAAACTTTCCAAATCAAAATATTCTTTTTTTTCTTTTGAAAGAGAATTGTAATCTTCTTTGCGTTTAAGCAAATCAAGCTCGACGGCGCCAATACCTCTTGGGTCTGTTTCTATTCCTTCTTTAACAAATAAATCATGAATTTCTTTTATTTTCATAAACCTACCCTCAAAGAAAAAAGAGAACCGTATTTAAAAACGTCTTAACGACGGCCAAATACAGCTCTCTCTTTTATTTATAAATGAATCCGCTTACTTGGCCCATCTGCTGTCTTTAAGCATTTTACGGCGGATTTTTCTTTTTGCTTCAGCAAGTTTTTCTTTTTTCAATACGCTTGGAGCTTTATAAAACTCGCGTTTTTTTATCTCCTGCATTATTCCGTTTCTCTCGCATTCTCTTTTGAAACGTCTTATCGCTTCTTCAATAGATTCGCCTTCGCGAACTTTAACGTTTACCATTTTTGCAAGTACACCGCCTTTCTTTTAAAAAAGAGTTTTTAACAGCATTGTTATATTCTGACAATTTTTTAATTGCGTCTTTTTTTAATTATCCCGGCGGCCAGCCCAATATTCTGCCGCCAAGCAGGTGATAATGTATATGAAACACCGTCTGTCCGGCATCATGACCGCAATTGTTTACAAGCCTATATCCGTTTTCAAGCCCGCCAAGCTGCGCTGCAATTTTTGCCGCCGCAAGCTGAAGCCGTCCTAAAACTTCTGCATCGTTAATTTCAGCGCCGCTAAGGCTTTCTATATGCTTTTTAGGAATAATAACGATATGAACGGGCGCCTGCGGATTTATATCTTTAAAAGCAAAAATTTCCTCGTCTTCATAAACCTTTGCCGACGGAATTTCTCCCTTAATTATCTTGCAAAACAAGCAATCTTCAGCCATTACAACCCTTTTATAAAAATTTAAAATTTATTGAAAATTATATCAGAATTTTATTTTTTTTTCAATATATAGGCAAATTTTTGTCCTTTCAAAAATAAAATGATACCGAAAGGATAAGGATTTCAAAAATAAAAAGAGACAGTAAAATATCTTAAAGAATCCTAAAAAGGAGGATTTAAGGTATGAAACAGCTGCAT
>JAISRM010000197.1 GCA_031273645.1 Endomicrobium sp. | reverse complement strand
TGGCTAAAATTACCGCAGTTTTTTCGGCTTTTGAATCTATAATAGGATGTAAAAGTTCGTCAAGCTGGGCGGGCGTTACTCTTAAAACGGCTTCGTCTTTAGTTATAAGTTTTTCTTTTACCATGTCTAAAGCCATTTTTACCGCGGCAGGACCGTTTCTCTTTCCGTTGCGGCACTGAAGCATCCAGAGTTTTCCGTCTTCAATAGTAAATTCTATGTCCTGCATGTCTCTATAGTGTTTTTCAAGCCTTTTTTGTATGGCAAACAATTCTTTATATATTTTAGGCATCATTTCTTCAAGCGTTTTTTCGCCTTTATTATGCTCGCTTGTTGCCGCTTCATTTATGGGAGCAGGCGTTCTTATGCCGGCGACGACGTCTTCGCCTTGCGCGTTAACAAGATATTCGCCGTAAAATCTCGGATCTCCGTTTCCGGGATTTCTTGAAAAAGCTACTCCGGTTGCGGAAGTATCGCCCATATTTCCAAAAACCATCGACTGCACGTTAACGGCAGTTCCCCACTCGTCAGGAATGCCTTCAATTTTTCTGTAAGCTATGGCGCGCTTTCCGTTCCATGAAGAAAATACCGCGCCGATTCCGCCCCATACCTGTTCAAAAGGATCGTCGGGGAAATTTTTGCCGAGAACTTCTTTTATTTTGGCTTTAAATTTACCGGCGAGATCTTTTAAATCTTCGGCGGTAAGTTCGGTGTCAAGCGACACGCCTTTTTCTTTTTTCTTAGCGTCCATAATTCTTTCAAGCTGCTTGCGGATCCCTTCGTCGTCTTTAGGCTCTATGCCGGCGGCCTTTTCCATAACGACGTCGGAATACATCATTATAAGCCTTCTGTATGCGTCGTAAACAAATCTTTCATTTTTTGTTTTTTCTATTAAGGCGGGAATTGTTTTTGTGGTAAGCCCGACGTTTAAAACCGTTTCCATCATGCCAGGCATAGAGCTTCTTGCGCCGGAACGCACGGAAACAAGGAGAGGATTCTTAACGTCTCCGAATTTTTTGCCTATCACTTTTTCAACGCTCTTTAAAGCCTGCAAAACCTGCCCTTGAAGTTCTTTAGGGTATTTCTTTTTATTGTCGTAATAGTATGTGCATACTTCTGTGGTAATTGTAAATCCGGGAGGGACCGGTAATTTTAAATTTTTATGTCCGGCCATCTCGGCAAGATTGGCGCCTTTGCCTCCGAGTAAATTTCTCATGCTTCCGTCGCCGTCGGCTTTGCCGCCGCCAAAAAAATAAACATACTTCTTAGGCATCGTTAAACTCCTTTTATAAAATTTTGACCCGCATTATAAGCGCAATTCTACTAATTACGCCCGTCAAAGTCAAGAAAACGACATATTGGCAATTCTTTGATTTTTTATAGAAAAACGAATAAAAACGCGCGGGTTTTATCCGTCTTGAAGTTTATTGAATTTCCAAATCTATTTGTTCGGAAAGAAGCGCTACGCTAACGTCTTTATTGTTTATCGCGCTTGCAAAATCAAGCTCTACTTTAGCCGATTCATATCTGCCTTTTTTAAAATTATTCAAAGCTTCATAATAATAATCTTTAACTCTTTCTTTATTTGTGTATTCTATAAGAAAAAATTCCATAAGACCTTTATAAGATTTTATATGTTCGTATTTTTCGGCAAGAAAATCTACAAGACTTTTTGCTTTTCTGAAATCTCCGTCTTGAAAACTTTCAACGGACTGAAGGAAACGCTTTCTGTCTGACCCTTTGTACTTAAGAGACTGCGCGTTAAGTTCGCCTACGATTGTATTATATCTTGAAACGTCGTAAATTTCGGGCATTAAATCAACGGCTCTTTTATAATAAAGCAGCCCTTCGTAAAAATTTCCGTCTCTGAGACTTCTTTCCGACTCTATCATATAATCTTCGGCCGCATCGCGTTTAAAAACAAAAAACTTTTCTTTAACTATAAGTATTTTATTTTTAAGCTCTAAGGCTTCCGCATTATCCGGATTTACAAGCAAAATTTCATTTAAAATCAATTCCGCCTTATCGAGTTTTCCGGAAATATAAAAAGTTCTCGCTTTGGCAAAATCTGAAGAAGAATAACTTTGTTTTGTCTGCGCAGATTCGGCAAAATATTCTTCTTCCTGAGAAGAATTTCTTTTTTGAGGTCTTGCCGCCTGAGCAAGAACGCAAACAGACAGCACAAGTACAAAAGCCCAAAATAATTTAGTTTTCATATAAAACTCCTAAGCCCAATAAAAATCTATTATTTTTCTAAAAAGCAGCCATGGCAGCAAAAATATTTTTTTTATAATGCTTTCTTTACCGGAAGGAACAAGACTGTCTCTGCTTGCAAGAACAACGACGTCTTCTTCGGCAATCTTCAAACTGCCGGCGATTCCGCCTCTTACTTTGTCTTTGCCGCGCATGAACAAATCGCGCTCAAGCATTATCTCTTTAATTTCTGAGACGAGAGAATCTATATCTACGGGCTTAAGCAAATAATCGTAAGCGCCCATGCGCATAGAATCAACGGCCTTTTCAACCGCGCTGTATCCGGTAACGACTATTGAAATTGAATCTTTTGATATTAGCGACGCTTCTTTTATCAGAGACAGTCCGTTCATATCAGGAAGCCTGTAATCAACAAGTAAAATGTCGTAGCGGTTCTGTTTTATCAGGGAAAGGGCTATCGCGGCGTTTTCTGCTCCGTCAACGATAAAACCCTTTTCTTTTAAATTTTCCGCAAGCGTTTCCTTTACTATCTCTTCGTCTTCAATAATTAATATTTTAATCATTTGAGCCATATATGATCCCGTAAGTATAATTTATCTAAAGCGCAAAGCAAAATAACAATTTCGTCAATTTATAATTTTTGCGGATATGAATATAGTAAGTTCATGCCTTTCTTTATTTCTTACCACCGTTTTAAACAAATATCCCAAAATCGGAATATCTCCAAGAAGAGGAATTTTATTTTCGGTTTTAGTTTCTGTTTCTCTTATCAGCCCGCCTATAACGGCCGTTTCGCCGCTTCTTAAAATCATAACTGTTTTAGCTTTGCTGGTATTTACGACCGGCGTTCCGATAAGATCTTCTCCCGTGCGGAAACTCTGTTCCGGCGCGACATCTAAAACTATAGTTCCGTCTCTGTTGATCTGGGGTTTTACTCTCATCTTTAAACCGACTTCTTTAAAAGAAGTTGAAGCCGTTACGGCCTCGTTATTTGTTGAAGTTGTTCTTTCCGTGATATATGGAAGTTCTTCAACAATTTCTATAGTGGCTTCCTGATTGTTAAGCACTATCAATTTAGGATTTGTAAGAATTTTGGCGTTTTTATTTTCTACTCCCGCAAACATATTGCCTACTATGTTCCAATCTCCCGACATAACGGCAAAACCCAACTTGCCTAAGCCGACGTTTGCCGGCACCGACAAAAGCTGGCTAAAGGATGTAGGCATACGGTATTGAGTCGGAGACTCTCCTGCAAGAACGCTTTGGGGATCGTGCCATACGTAACTATTGAGACTCTTATTATCGGCTAAAACAAAACTGCCGTCGCTTTCGCGGTAATATTTTGGAAACCTGTAAATATTGTCTATCTGCGTGCCTATGGTAAGCTGATTGTTAAGCGTAACATCGACGATTCTTGATTCAATTTGAACCTGAGGCGTAGGCACGTCAAGAGAACGGACAAGAGTTTCCATTTTATCTATGCTGTCTGCCAAATCGGTAACTATAACCGAATTTGTTCTTTCGTCGGAAGTTATTTTTCCGCCTTTTGTAAGCCTTGCGGTTAAAACGGTTTCAAGATCTTTTGCTTTTGCATAATTGCAGAAAATCACCTTTGAAACCGTAATCGGAGAAACGTCGCTTTTGCTTTTAATAACGTATATGTTCGTATCTCCCTGCTTTACATAATAAAGGTCGTAAGTATCAAGAAGCGCGTTTAAAGCTTCGTCGGCAGTTACGTCTTTTAAAGTAAGAACTATTTTTTTATTAAGCAAATCCGCGTCGGTAACAAATTTTCTTCCCGTCTTCATGCTTAAAATATTTAAAACGGTGTATAAAGTGGTCCCCTGAAAATCAATGGAAATTACTCCTCTTGACTCAACTGCCGCATATGAAAAAGACATCTGTGAAAACAACATCGCAATCGTTATAAGAAAAGCGGTAAACCTCTTCATTACTCCTCCTTGCTGAATTTT
>JAISRM010000153.1 GCA_031273645.1 Endomicrobium sp. | reverse complement strand
CCCGATACGTTTAAATTAAAACTTTGAGCGCCTTTTTCGGTTATTTCCCCGTAATTTACGCCGTCGATCTCTATTGCGGCGTAAGGGCTTAATTTTAAATCTGTATCGTTTACGTCTATGTTGATAAGTCCTTCCGCGTCAAAAACAAAACCGTATGTTTGAAAATCTGATTCGGCGGTTCTTATTGCGCCCGGCATAAAAGATATTCGTCTTTCAACGTCATAGCTGCCCATATCCGCAGACAGCAAACCTTTTAATTCAAATTTGTCTTTTATATACGCTCCGTAAACGCCAAACCCGATATCCGTCATATCGGCATTATCTGCAGACTGCTCCATATCGTGCTCTTCATATTTTACATAAGCGCCAAGCAATAAATTTTTCCCCGCAAAAAACCTATCGTATCCCAAAAGCGCGCCGTAGCGGGAAGCGCTAAATTTTCCGGGCGATTCTTTATCTCCTTCATTTGAAACGTTTCCGCCCTGCATCTGCGCCCACATTCCGTTGCCTAATGCGTCTATTGAAGAGATCCTGCTATACAAAGAATAACTTTCGTTTATCAAAGTTTTACTTCTGATAACGTTTGCAAGAAAATGACCCGAAGCTTGAGTAAAAGCGGATTTTTTTGAATCTGCGTCGGGCATCATTTCAATATTGCTTATTACATTATGCAAATCCGTGCCTATTGTTGTGTGGGCGGAAAGCAAATCGTAAGCAGAAGCTGCAGAAAACTGATTTTTCGTAAGCCCGCCGATAGAAGAAAAGTTTGTTTGCAGCCCTTTGCCCTTAAGAACCAAATTGATCCAATTATTTGAATCCTCTAACAAAGCCGATATCGGATCAGCGCCTATAAATTCAAGATCGATGTTTTGCAGAGTAAGAGGAGCAGCGCTATTATAATGTATAAGAGAAAAAGTCGCGCTGTCAAACCTGACGTCGTTTAAAACCAATTTAAGACGCGTTGCGTCATCTAAATCAAGGCTTTCTGTATCTATCGAGTCGTTAAGGAATCCCGATTCGACTATCATTACGTCCATGATAACGGTTCCCTTGCTGACAAAAGAATCGGCTTCAAGTTTATTTACCGCGCCGGATCCGTCGGACATATTTAAAATACCGTCGGTATCATTATAAAATTCTCCGGCTCTAAAATTGGCAGATCCCATTAAATTGAATTTTCCGTTTATCTTTACGTCGGCATTATTTGAAGAAGCGTCGCCGTAAAAGTTGAAGTTTCCCTGCCCGCCGTAAAAAATCTTGGCTCCGCTTACTCCGGCTATTCCTCCGTACATATTTACAACGGAATTTTCATTTATATTAGTAAAATACGCTTTTGCTCCGGAACCAAGATATAAATCGTTTGAAAGATTATCTGCGGTATTTCCCGAAAAACGCGTCTCAGAATTTGTTATAAACGTTACGCTGGCATTGTTTACATATATTGCTCCGCCTAAATATACGGCCGAGTTGTTTTCAAATATTGAATCTGTAAAAGTTGCCGACGCGCCGCCTGATATATGCGCTGCGCCTCCGGAAGAAGAAGCGCTGTTATTTGAAAATCTTGCTCCGGAATCAAAATTAAGTTCCGCATTGTTGTCAGAGTATATTGCCCCGCCGTTTACGGCCGAGTTGCCGGCAAAATATACGACAGAATTTATAAAATTAACTATTGAATCGTCTAAGAAAAGCGCTCCGCCGCTTGCGGCATTATTTCCCAAAAATTCAACCGTAGAACTTGCAATAGATATATTTGATTTTGAAGCATAAAGCGCTCCGCCGCTTGACGCAGCCTCATTATTTTCAAAAATTACAGAATTATTATTGTTAAAAGACGCGGAAGAAGATAGAACATAAATTGCTCCGCCGTTGTTTTGCGCAGAATTATTTGTAAAAACTACAGAATTATTATTGCTAAAATACAGGGAAGAAGAAGCTGAAACATAAATCGCTCCGCCGCCGCCATCTGATGAATTATAAGCCTTATTGCCGTCAAAACGCAAATAATTTGTATCTGAAAACTCGGCTGATCCTATATCGTTAAGATAAATAGCTCCTGCGGAAACCGACGAAATATTTGCAGAAAAATTTACAGAAAAATTATTTTTAAAATATAAGTTTGAATTATTTGCCACATTTACCGCTCCGCCGCTTAACATTGCCGTATTGCTGGTAAAGTTCACATAAGTATTATTTTCAAAATGCGCGCTTGAGTTTCCCCATACATCAACGGCTCCGCCATACTGTGTTGCTTTATTATTATAAAAAGCGACCGTTGACGACGTACGAAAATACACGGCGGCGTTAGGGTAAAGTTCCAAAGCTGCTCCGTCGCCGGCTGCATATGCATCTTGAAAAGTTATAGGGGCGTTAAATGTCGCAGTAGAATTTTTAATTTGAAATATTCTGTTTCCATGCGCAAGCAAAGTAGTCATTGCGCCGGAATTTGAGTAAAAATTAACGTAAGCGCCGCTGATAGACGGAAGGGTGCCGTTAAATATTATTGAAGAGCCTGTAAAATTAATATCATGGTCTGACGAGAGATTTGAAATTGCAGAGCTTAGCCCTGTATAACTGCTCACGTTTACGCCGTAAGCTTTAATGCTTAGAAAACAAACAAACAGCAGTGGAAATAAAATAATTCTTTTCA
>JAISRM010000139.1 GCA_031273645.1 Endomicrobium sp. | reverse complement strand
TTAAACGCTCCCATATTTTTGCCGCTTGAAAACACGTAAGAGCCCGCGTATTCGGTGTTTATTTTAACGACGCATCTTGCCGTAAATTCGTCTTCGTCTAAAAATTCGTCCTGCGCCATATGAACTCTGGGCTTAACAAAGTAGCGCCATATAAGAGGTTTATTGACAATGCATTCGACCGGAGCCGTCGGTATGTCTCCGGCGCTTTCTATTTCAAAATGTTTTTCAAGAAATTCTTCGGTTTGAACTTTTGCGCCCAAATTATCAAAAAAGATATGCAAAGCGTAAAAATCTTTGTACTCCGGATATATTCCGTAAGCGGCAAAACCGCCGCCTAAACCGTTTGAACGATCGTGCATAAGAGCAATTGACTTTATAATATCTTCGCCTGAAAATCTTTTGCCCGTTTTATCTATCACGCCGCTTATTGCGCACCCGGAAGGAATTCTTATTTCGCCTTCTCTCAACATTTCACGCGCTCCTTTGGCAAATTTTCATAAAAAAATATCCTAAAAATAATCGTTTTTGCAGATTAATTTCAGGACGACTTTGTCCTAATTATATACTAATTATATATATTGTTTATACGTTTCTGAACAGTTTGAGTAGTATATAAAACTTAAACGGCAAAAGTCAAACCCCGCTAATGTCAAAACAAAACCGCCGAAAATTTGCATAAAGTTCTTTTCTTCAAACGGATTTGCGCGTCTTTAATCATCATATTTTCTTTTTTTTGGATTTTTTTTCGTCCGTTTTGTAAAAGATTTCATGCTTTTAAGTTCGAGCATTTTATCTCTGTAAGCGGCCGCAGACTCAAAATCAAGGCTGTCTGCCGCCTCTCTCATCTTATCTTCAAGCTCTTTAATCAAACCGTCGATATTTTTCGGAGTTACTTCATAATCAAGCTTTGTCTGCGCGACCATATGCGAAACCGACTCTTCCCGCGAAAGATTTCTGAACTCTTCAAGTTCGGTTACGGCTTTTACTATTGATTTAGGCTTAATATTATTTTTTTCGTTATATTCAATCTGTTTTGAGCGCCTGCGTCCCATTTCCTGTAAAGCGCGCTGCATTGAACCCGTCATATTGTCGGCGTAAAATATCACTCTTCCGTCGACGTTTCTTGCGGCTCTTCCGCAAATCTGTATGAGAGTCGGCTCGGAACGCAAAAATCCCTCTTTATCGGCGTCAAGAACGGCTACCAGAGACACTTCGGGAAGATCAAGCCCCTCTCTCAACAGATTGATCCCCACAAGAACGTCAAATTCGCCAAGCCTTAAATTCTTAAGAATTTCTATTCTCTTTAACGTGTCTATTTCCGAATGAAGATATTCCACTCGGAAACCCTTCTCTTTGAGATAAGCGGACAAGTCCTCAGACATTTTTTTAGTCAGAGTCGTTATCAGCGTGCGCTGTTTTTTTTCCGCGTTCTTTTTTAATTCGAGCATTAGATCCTGAATCTGTCCGTCGATAGGTCGTATTATTACTTCCGGATCGACAAGCCCCGTCGGGCGTATAATCAAATCAACTATGCGGTCTTTGCAGCGTTCAAGTTCGTATTTTCCGGGAGTTGCCGAAACCATCATAAACTTTTTAATAAGTTTTTCAAATTCGTGAAACTTTAACGGACGGTTGTCTAAAGCCGACGGCAGCCTGAAGCCAAAATCGACGAGGGTCTGCTTTCGGCTTCTGTCGCCCTCGTACATTCCGCGCACCTGAGGAAGCGATATATGCGATTCGTCGGCTATCATCAAAAAATCGCCGTCGTCGCGGTGAAAATAATCTATCAAAGTCGTAGGTCTTGTTCCGGAAGGATTTCCCGACAAATGCCTTGAATAATTTTCAATCCCGTGGCACATGCCCGTCTCTTTGAGCATTTCCATATCGTATTTCGTTCTTTGAATAAGTCTCTGGGCTTCAAGAAGTTTATTTTGAGATTTTAATTGCTCGGCGCGCTCGTTTAATTCCGCAGTAATCGTTTCAATCGCGCGTTTTATTTTATCGCCGCTTGTAACAAAAAGTTTTGCCGGATACACGTAAGCCTTTTCTTTTTTAGATAAAATTTCGCCGGTCAAAGGATTAAATTCTTTTATGCTTTCAACGGTGTCTGCGTAAAATTCTATTCTTAAAGCGGTCTCAAGATAGGCGGGAAATATTTCAACGGTGTCGCCTTTAACCCTGAAACGTCCTCTTATAAATTCAATTTCATTTCTTTCATAATGGCTTGCCACAAGTTCCGTAAGCAGAGAATGCAGGGATTTTTCTTTTCCCGAGATAATTTCAACGCACATATTTTGATAATCCTGAGGCGAACCGAGATTATATATGCATGAAACGGAAGCCACGACTATAACGTCTTTTCTTTCAAGAAGCGACGTAGTGGCTTTCAGACGCAGCCTGTCTATATGATCGTTTATTGAAGAGTCTTTTTCTATGTAAGTGTCGCTTGAGGGAATATAGGCTTCAGGCTGATAATAATCGTAGTAAGAAATAAAATACTCGACGGCATTTTTAGGAAAAAAAGATTTGAATTCGGCGTATGTCTGGGCTGCCAGAATTTTATTTGGAGAAATTATAAGAGTCGGTTTTTGCAGCCTTTCAATAACGTTTGCCATAACGAAAGTCTTTCCCGAACCCGTTACGCCCAGTAAAACCTGAGAGCCGGCGCCGTTGATATAATTGTTTACAAGTTCGTCTATGGCATGAGGCTGGTCGCCGGAAGGTTTGAATTTTGATTCAATCTGAAATCGTTCCATTTGATAATTATAGCAAAATCAAAACAAATGCCGCGGCTGTCGCCGTTTTAGGAAGGCTAAAGCTTAATTTTCTTTATGGAATAAAAATCCGTTTGATCTATCAGCAGAGGAGTTACCGAAATGTATCCGCGCGCAACGGCGTCAATATCCGAGCCTTTGTTTTTGCCGCCGGAAAAATATCTGCCGGAAAGTTTGTATTTAAAATTCCCTTTTTTATCCACTATAGTTTCGACGTTTTCATTATAATCGTTAAGTCCAAGCGGAACAACTTTTATGCCTTTATAGTTTTGGGGAATATTTATATTCAGGCATACGGCTTTATATTTTTTTTTGTTTTGCAGTATTTTTTCGGCTATTTCTCTTGCGGCTAAAGCCGAATGAGCGTATTTCGTTGCATGCATTTCCGCAGCCGACACCGCAAGCGACGCAACGCCTTTCATCGCGCCTTCCCTTGCTGCCCCGCATGTGCCGGAATATATTACGTCCTGCCCCATATTCGGACACGTATTAATTCCGGAAATCACCAAATCTATTTTTTCTTTTTTAAAAGCTATAAGCCCGTATTTCACGCAGTCAGCGGGAGTTCCGCCTTCTATGGCATAAAAATTTTCTTCTATTTTTACGGCTTTTTTAAATTTAGACAGAGTTATCCCATGTCCCGTGCCTGACATTTGCTCTTTTGGAACAACCGTAAATACTTTTGCTATTTTTGAAAGTTCGCTTATCAAAGGCCTTAAACCCGGTCCGTCAATTCCGTCGTCGTTTGAAATTAAAATTTTATACATTAGTCTTTTCCTCTGGAGTCTTTTATCAGTTTTGCCATTATTTCCTGCGGCAAAACGGCATGCCGGTTTTCAATATCGGAAACCGGACGCAATTGTTTAAGCGATCGCGCCGCGGCGTTTAATTTTTCGGGCGTCAAATCTTTTTCTTCTATTATCAGCGCTCCGGAAAGTTCTTTGGCGTTATAAAGCTGGTGATTTTCTGCGGCGTAAGGATAAGGAATCAATACCGCCGGCTTGTTTAATGCCTTCAATTCAAAAACCGTTCCCGCGCCCGAACGGCATATAACTGCGTCGCTTGCGCCGTAAACGTATTTCATATCGTGCATATAAGAGAAAACTTTATAATTGTTAACATCTTTTGCCGCATCTTTCATTTTAGAATAATTTTTTGCGCCGGCAATATGCAGAATCTGAACGTCCCCTTTTTGAGCCTGCTGATAAAAAGCTTTAAAAGCGGTTTCATTTAATTTTGCCGCGCCCAAACTGCCGCCAAAAACCAAAATTGTAAAAATGCCGCGCTTTATGCCAAGTTCCCTGCATGCAAGCTCCTTTGATACGTCAAAAATTTCTCTTCTTACCGGATAGCCGCTTAAAACGATATTTTGTTTTTTAAAAAATTTTGCGCTGTATTTAAAACTTATAAAAGTTGCGCCGGCAAAACCGTTTAAAATTTTGTTCGCTTTGCCGGGTATCGCGTTTTGTTCGTGTATATAAGTTTTTTTTCTTAAAACCCAAGCGGCAAGAATTGCCGGAACGGAAACGTATCCGCCCATTCCCACGACGGCAAAAGGTTTCAGCTTTAAAATGCCGTACAGCGCCTTAAAAAACGACGCCGCAAGCTTAATTAAAAAAATTATAAAAACAGGCGTAACGCGCCTTGGCATTCCCGACAAATTAAAAAGGACGTATTCAAAACCGCTCCTTTTCATTATCTGCGCGCAAGCCTCATTTGAACTTACAAAAAAAACGGGATTAAACCCCTCGTTTTTTAATTCCAAAGCAAGCGCTATTCCCGGATAAATATGCCCTCCGGTGCCGCTTGCGGCAATAATTATATTTTTTGTTCCGCTTTCCATAAATCCCCGCATTATTGTTACAACGCCGAATTTTTCATTGCGCTTCAAAAAAACTTTCTTTGGCTTCATTATAATCTTTGAGTATCATCCATTTTTCTCTCATTCTAAATATTGAATAATTTTCCCGCCGATTGAATATGATATTCTTTTATGCAAAGATTCCAAAAGCAATAATGCAAATAAATTTGTAAATCCGTCGTATTTCATAGCGGTTGGATAGCTGTTGAATAGAGGATAATACTCGGTTGTTTTTGTTTTATCGTAAATAATGATCGGCGGCAGCCCGAGATTGAGTAATTGTTGATTTATTAAAACCCGCCCCGTTCTGCCATTGCCGTCGCAAAACGGATGTATCGGTAATTTTTGCAAGATTTTTTGCTTCATAAATTTCTTTTGCGTTTGTTCCTTTTGGAATGATATCCTGCAATAAAATCTTCTCGGTATCTTCAAGCGTGAGAGCGGAATTTTCAATGGCATTTGAGTTATATGCAGCTTCAGGAATTTTTGCTATGGCAATATCGTAAAGAACTTTCTTTTTTCCTTTTGAAAGTTCCTTATATTTTTTAAAGAGATATTTAATTTTATTTTTTGTTATTTTGTTTATCATGGATATATTTTAATAATTTCATAAAATTCATTCAATTTGCATATATACTTTACGTGAAAAGTACAGAAATTAAAGCTGTTTTCACTATAAGTTTACAGATATGGTTCAGCTTCTTTTTTTTACGTCGTATTGAGACATATTGATAAGTATTCCTGCAGCCGCCATCGTTATTACAAGAGAAGTTCCACCGAAAGATATAAAAGGAAGCGGAAGACCTTTTGCCGGAAAAACGCCGGTAGCCACCGACAGATTTATTACAGCCTGAAAAACTACTAAAAAAGTTATTCCCAAAGCAAGATAAGATCCGAACTCGTCGGGAGCGTTTTTGCTTATTTTTATCCCTTTAAAAAAGAAATATATAAAAAATAAAAGCACTGCGGCGGCGCCTATAAAACCAAGTTCCTCGCCTATAATAGGAAAAATAAAATCGGTATGAGCTTCCGGAAGATACATCATTTTCATTTCGCTTTTACCCAGCCCTTTGCCAAAAAAACCTCCGGAACCCAAAGCGTACAAAGACTGTTTTACCTGATATGAAGCCGCGTCTATATTTATAAAAGAGTCCATATAATCGCGCAAACGCGCGACTCTGTACGGTTTTCTTATTATCTCTTCGGCGATAAAAACAATTCCGACGCCTGCCAAAGCAAAAACGGCCTGAATTTTTATACCGGCGCAAAAGAGCATTCCCAAATACGTTCCGGCAATTAAAACGGGAATACCTAAATCAGGCTCAGCCGCTATCGGTATTGCAATAAGCGACAAAAAAACGAGCGGAGCGACCAAGCCGTCCCAGCGCGTTAAAAAATCTTTTTTTCTTTCAATGAAATCCGCCATTATCACAATCGCGGCTATTTTGGCAATTTCAGAAGGCTGAAAAGTAAAAAAGCCCAAATCAAACCATCTTTTTGCCCCGCCGCGCGTAACCCCGAAAATCAAAACGCCTATTACGGCAATCACAGACGCGGCATAAATGAATTTCGCATATTTTTTATATAAAGAATAATCTATGAAAAAAGCCGAACACGCCATCGCAAGAAAACCAACGGCCACCCATATAAGCTGTTTCAAAAAAAACAAATAAGGTTTTCCAAGCGTAATATCGGCTTTTATCGTGCTTGAAGAAAATACCATAAAAACGCCGAATATTACCGCCGCCGATATTATAAACATAAACTGCAAATCGTATTTTTTTAAATGAACGTTAAACATGACGCAAACCCGCGACGAGCGTTTTAAATATTTTTCCTCTTTCTTCAAAATTCTTAAACTGGTCAAATGAAGCGCAGGCCGGAGACAAAAGAACAATATCTCCTTTTTTTGCCGTAAGATAAGCTTTCTTTACCGCATTTTCAATATTTTTACAGTCGTAAAAAACGCAGCTTCCGGCAAGTTCTTTTTTTATTTTAGACGAGGCCGAGCCTATAAGCAAAACCGCTTTTACTCTTTTAGCGACGAGCTTTTTTAAAGGAGAATACGGAGCGCCTTTGTCTAATCCTCCCATAATAAGAAAAATGCCGCCTTTAAAAGATTCAAGAGCCACCCTCGCAGAATCGACGTTTGTGGATTTTGAATCGTTATAATATTGTACGCCGTTTAAAGTTCTGACATATTCTATGCGGTGTTCTACGCCTTTATAAGACGAAATTATTTTTTCTATTACGGCGGGTTTTACGCCGGCGCAGTATGCGGCCGCCGTCGCGGCAAGAACATTTTCAACATTGTGCATGCCGACTATGTTGATTTTAGGATTTATAACGATTTTTTTAGAGCCGGACTGACCGGCGGCTTTGCCGCTCCGAGATTTGCCGCAAAGCGCCGGAATATTTATCACGATTTTTCCGCCGTCGTAATAAACGCCGTTTTTAAGAGGTTTTTTGCTGAAAAATATCTTTTCGGCTTTTGTTTTTAAAGCCGATTTAACGCATATTTTATCGTCGTAATTTATTACCGCAAAGCCGCCGCGCGTCTGATTGATGTGTATTTTTTCTTTGGCTTTTATGTATTTTGCCATAGAACCGTGATGCTCGAGATGATCCGGCGTTATGTTTAACAAAACGGAAATATCAGGCTTAAATTCCGGAGTATCTTCAAGCTGATAGCTTGAAAGTTCCATCGTTATAACGGTATTTTTAGAGGTTTGCAAAGCTTTCTGCGACAGAGGAAGCCCTATATTTCCGCAGACTATCGAATCTTTGAAGGCCGCTTTTACGATTTTTGATATTAAATCGGTTACAGTAGTTTTTCCGTTTGTGCCCGTTACGGCTATGATTTTTTTATATTTTGAATGCCGAAGAGAAAACGCAAGCTCGCTTATCACTTTAACGTTTTTTTCGGCAGCTTTTTTAAGCATTGCAATATCCGAACAAATCCCCGGACTTTTTATTATGACAGGATATTGCAAAACCTTAACGCTGTGTCTGCCAAATTCCGTCATAACTTTTTTGTTTAACTTGCTGATCTCTCTTTCTTTTCCGCTGTCGCTTGCAAACGTTTCATAACCGAGTTTAACGGCAAGATTTGCCGCGGCGGCGCCGCTTTTACCTAATCCTAAAACGCATATTTTCATTTATTGTTTCCTTATATCCAAATATCCAAATGTATCTGTCATCAACCCAGAGAAAATGGGCAGACAGCGTCTGTTTTGTTTGTGCCTGTCATTCCCATGAAAATGGGAATCCATGTTTAATATTAATATAGCCTCTAACATTATTTCTTTATTCTTTTTAAAAACGAGATGTAAAAATAATTTTTTAGTAAACGTGGATTCCCGCTTTCGCGGGAATGACAAGCTGCGCTTGTTTTATCATCAGAAAAATAGACGCAGTCTGTCCCGCTTTCGCGAGAATGACAACACGAACACAAGCCGCTATTCTATAAAACAGACAGTGTCTTTATTTGTGCCTGTCATTCCCATGAAAATGGGAATCCATGTTTAATATTAATATAGCCTCTAACATTATTTCTTTGAAAGACGCAATGTAAAAATAATTTTTTAGTAAACGTGGATTCCCGC
>JAISRM010000118.1 GCA_031273645.1 Endomicrobium sp. | reverse complement strand
GAAAACAAAAAACTGTAATGCTTTTTAATAAAATTTTTCTCATTTAAGAATTATTGATCGGCAAGCATTGCGGCTCCGACAACCCCGAGTTTCTGGGTATAATTTGAAACAATTATTTTACAGACTTTAGACGCTGAGGCAAAAGCCCTTTTTTCTATTTCTTTTTTTGCCGGCTCAATTATAAATTTGCCCGTGCGGCTTATCCCTCCGCACAAAACAATAACTTCGGGATTTACAAAATTTATAATTCCGGCAAGCAAAATGCCGAGTTTTTGTCCGGCATAATTCCATACTTCAACGGCCGTTTTATCGCCTTTTGCGGCGGCTTCGTATAAAAGTTTCGGAGTCAGCTTAGAATTGTTTTGCGATAAAAGATCATTAATAATTTCAGATTTGCGGTTTTTTAAAAGCTCTTTTGCGTATGCCGATAAATATTTTGCTCCGATAAACGTTTCGGCGCAGCCCTTATTTCCGCATTTGCAGCGCAGCCCTGAAGGATCTATCGTCATATGCCCTATTTCTCCGGCAGTGCAGCTTGCGCCTCTGTAAAGTTTTTTATTAAAAATAAGACCTCCGCCCACGCCCGTCCCTAACGTAACGCACACGAGAGAATCGGGCTTAGCTTTTGCGTCAAGCCAAAAAGCGCCTATTGCCGCAGTGTTTGCGTCGTTGTCAACAAAAGCGTTTTTGCCGGTAAGTTTTTCAAAAATACTTTTAAGCGCAACGTTTTTCCATTTGGGAAGATTAGGAGAAAAACGCACAAATCCTCTAAAACAATCAATATCTCCGGCGATCCCTATGCCTATGCTTTTTACGGACGAATAATGTTTAAGCCCCCGGGCTTTTTCAACTATTGATACGGCTATGTCTAAAGGTTTTGCTTCTACATCGGTGTCTGTCATCGTTTCTTCAAGAATTTTACCCTCTGAGTTTACAACGGCTATTTTAATATGAGTGCCGCCCATATCGATTCCGAGATAAAACCGTTTTGGCATTTTCTTCCCCTTTATAGTTTCATTAATTATTTGTCAATCGTTTTCAAAATTTCTCCGGCAAGATATAACGAGCCTGCGGCAGCGGCTTTTTCTCCGGATTTAATTGTTGAGAGCGCTTCTTTAACCGAAACGTTTTTAACGGTTTTGACCTTTGCGTTTAACTTTAAAACTTCCCGCTCAAGAATTACCGGGCTTACCGCTCTGTCGTTTGCAAGCGTTGGAAAAATAAATCTGTTTGCAAAAGGCGCAAGCGCCCGCAATATGCGCTTATAATCTTTTTCTTTCATGGCGGCAAAAATAAAAGCGCGCTTTTTTGCGCCGCAGTATTTCTTATAAAAAGAAACGAATGTTTCTATTGCCTGCGCGTTATGGGCGCCGTCTATAAGAAGCTGCGCGCCCGACGGCGTCTTTCTCAGGTCAAGCCGCGCGGGCAAAAACGCTTTGCGCAAACCGTTTTTTACCCGTTTTTCGTCGAAAACAAAATTTTTTTCAGGCATTAATTCTAAAGCGCATAAAGCGACAGCCGCATTTTGAAGCTGATGTTCGCCCAAAAGAGAGATCTTTACGTCTTCTAATTTTATACGCGTTCCGCTGTAATCAAAACTTTGTATATTTTTAATTTTATCGTATTGCGCGCGCGATATTTTAAATTGTTTTCCAAAAACAAAAGGCGCGCTTTTTTGTTCTATAACTTTTAAAGCCGCTTGAGGCATTTTACCGCATATTACAGGCGAGCCTTTTTTTATTATTCCGGCTTTTTCAAAGGCTATTTGAGACAGAGATCTTCCAAGAATTTCGCGATGGTCAAAGCCTATTGAAGTAATAATGCAGGCTAAAGGATTTTTTATTACGTTTGTGGCGTCAAATCTTCCGCCAAGCCCTGTTTCAATTACGGCAATATCAACTTTTTCTAAAGCAAAATAAATAAAGGCTATGGCGGTAATATATTCAAAATAAGAAAGCCTGCATTTTTTTGCCAAATTATAATATTTACCCGACAAGCGATTGAACGCGCGTTTAGAAATATTTTTACCGTTTACGCTTATGCGCTCGGTAATGTCAAGCAAATGCGGAGAAATGTAGAGAGCCGTTTTATAACCGCTGCTTCTTAACGCTGAGGAAATAATAGCGGCTACGGATCCTTTGGCGTTTGTTCCGGCTATGTGAACGCATTGAATCTTATCGTGCGGGCTGGCGCATAATTTCAAAAATTTCTTAATTCTTGAAAGGCCGGGTTTCATGCCTTCGTATTCTTTTAAAGAGCTGAAATAATTCATTTGGCTCCCGCGCGTTTTTGCTTTAATACTGCATCTTTATATGAAGCTCCGCAAGCAAGCTGCGCGGTATCAGCGCTAACTGTCAGCGGTCAACTGATTTTTTAAACTTCCCGCTTTCGCGGGACAGGCTTCGCCTGTTTTATGAAACACAGCCAGCGTCTTTGTTTGTGCCTGTCATTCCCATGAAAATGGGACAGGCTTCGCCTGTTTTATGAAACACAGCCAACGTCTTTGTTTGTGCCTGTCATTCTCATGAAAATGGGACAGGCTTCGCCTGTTTTATGAAACACAGCCAGCGTCTCTGTTCGTGCCTGTCATTCTCATGAAAATGGGACAGGCTTCGCCTGCTCTTTATGAAACACAGCCAGCGTCTCTGTTTGCGCCTGTCATTCCCATGAAAATGGGACAGGCTTCGCCTGTGTTATGAAATACAGCCAGCGTCTTTGTTTGCGCCTGTCATTCCCATGTAAATGGGACAGGCTTCGCCTGTTTTTATGAAACACAGCCAGTGTCTGTTTTGTCTGCGCCTGTCATTCCCATGAAAATGGGAATCCATGTTTAATATTAATATAGCCTCTAACCTTATTTCTTTGAAAGACGCAATGTAAAAATAATTTTTTAGTAAACGTGGATTCCCGCTTTCGCGGGAATGACAAACTTAAAAGCAGACGAAGTCTGTCTCAGGACATATGTTAACAATTAGCATAAAAAGCGCAAGGCGCTTATTTACGGCAAAAAAATTTTAAAGCTCTTGTAAGAACGTCTTTTAAATCTTTTCTTTGGGCTACAATATCTATCATTCCGTGTTTTTCAAGAAACTCCGACAATTGAAACCCTTCGGGAAGCTGCTGCCTTATAGTCTGCTCGATAACTCTGGGACCCGCAAAACCTATTAATGCCTGAGGTTCGGCTATATTTATGTCGCCAAGCATTGCAAAACTTGCCGCTACCACGCCCGTCGTGGGATCTGTCAAAACTGAAATATAGGCAAGCCCCGCGTCGTGAAGTTTTGCCAAAGCGGCGCTCGTTTTTCCCATCTGCATAAGAGAAAGCATGCCTTCCTGCATTCTTGCTCCGCCCGAAGCTGAAATCACTATGACAGGATATTGTTTTTCTATCGCCGCTTCAATGGCTCTTGCTATTTTTTCTCCTACTACGGAACCCATGCTTCCGCCCATAAACTCAAAGTTCATGACGGCGATAACGACGCTGTATCCGTTAATTTCGGCTTCTCCGGTTATTACGGCGTCGTTTAGAGACGACTTCTTTATCTTGTCGCAATATCCGGGAAAATTTAAAAAATCAACCGGCTTCATTTCTTTGTCAAACTCTTTAAAACTGCCTTTGTCAACCGTAAATTCTATTCTTTTGCGGGCGTTTAATCTTGCATAATAGCCGCATTTAGGACAAACCATAAAATTTTCTTCGTAATCCTTTTGCAAAAGAATATTTTCACATTTTTTGCACGTAGTCCAAATTCCCGCGGGAAGACCCTTTTTATCGGCTGCGGATGCTTGCTTTGTCTCCATTTATTTCCCCTTTTATATTACAAAGTCAGAAATTTTTACGCCGTTTTTGCGGCTTTAAAACTATGAAATGCCTTCTGAGAGCAAATCTCCCTGATCTAAAATGCCAAGAGGCTTTCCGTTTTTGTCAACTACAGGCATATTGTCGATATTATACTCTTTTAAGATTTTAGCCGCATCAACTGCAAGCATGCCGGCAATTACTGTCCTTGGAGATTTTGTCATGACCTGCGTTATGCGTTTATTTAATATTTTTTCGTCTTCCTGCAGACATCTTCTTAAATCTCCGTCGGTAAAAAAGCCGATTATTATCCCTTTTGAATCGACGACGCTTGTCGCGCCCACTCTTGTCGCGGTCATTACTAAAAGCGCCTCTTTGACCGTCGCGCTTTGTTTTACGACGGGATTTTGTCTGCCCGTTCTCATAATGTCGCTTACGTGCATTGTAAGCTTTTTGCCGATTGCGCCAAGAGGATGAAATAAAGCAAAATGCTCTTTATTAAACCCTTTAAGGTTTGAAACGGTAAGAGAAAGAGCGTCGCCCATGGCAAGAAGCGCCGTCGTAGAAGACGTAGGCGCAAGATTATAAGGGCACGCTTCTTTTTCAACGCTGCAGTCAATAATGCAGTCGCAGTTTTGCCATACTGACGCATTCACTTTGCCCGTCATAACTATAACCTTAACGCCCATAGTTTTTAGAACCGGAAGAACTTTTTTTATTTCTGCGGTCTCTCCCGAATAAGAAAGCATTATCACGAGATCGTCTTTCATTAACGAGCCTAAATCGCCGTGAAGGCTTTCTGAAGGATGAACAAAAACCGAGGGAATGCCTATTGACGACATTGTGGCCGAAATTTTTCTTCCTATAAGTCCGGATTTGCCAAGCCCCATAATTACTGTCCGGCCTTTGCAGTTTTGAATTAAAGAAACAGCCTCGTCAAAATGTTTGTTGAGATGTTTTATCTGTTCTTTAACGGCTTTAGCTTCTATTTCGAGAGTTTGTTTTGCAATATTTGTCATTTAGAATTTCCGTTTGCGCTTTCAGCGCTGCTTTTAGTATTTATCCGGCGCTATTTAAGGCCGTGAGCAAAACGTATAAAATCGTTCATTTTATCGTAATCTTTTCTTTTAGGCAATCTTTCAAGACGAGAACCTGCGTCAATACCGTAGGGAGACGTTTTTTCAAGCGCTTCTTTTACGTCTTCAACGCCGACCCCGCAGACAAAAATCGGAACTTTAAAATCCATAGCTTTTGAAATAAGTTCGTACCTGTGTTTTATAATTTCGCCTTCGGCATAAGAAGCGTCTATAATAAAATAATCGGCGTTTGAAACATAAGACTGAAGCTGCGGCAAAGAAGTTTCATCGTCAATTTTGATGCGTTTAAAAACTTTTACGCCGTAAGCCGAGCCGATATTTTGGCAAAATTGCGCGCTTTCGTTTCCGTTTAACTGAACGTTTTTCAAATTGCATTTTTTTATTGTTTTAGCGATAATTTTTTCTTCTTCATTATTAAAAACGCCGACGCAGGAAACAAAAGGCGGCAGCTTTGAAATAATGTCGGCCGCAAGTTTGTCGGAAATTTTTTTGGAACAATCTCTAATAAAACAAAAAGCTAAAAAATCCGCGCCTAAATTAACAGCGTCCAGCGCGTCGTCATAATTGGTTATACCGCTTATTTTAACCTTTGCCATTTAAAAATCCTCTCTAAAAATGTTAGCAACTATATTAATATTAAAAATGCAGACTTCGTCTGTTTTATGAAAAGACAGCTTGTACTTATGTTGTCATTCCCGCGAAAGCGGGAATCCATGTTTACTAAAAAATTCTTTTTTACATCTTGTTTTTAAAAGAAATAATGTTAACAACTATATTAATATTAAACATGGATTCCCATTTTCAT
>JAISRM010000289.1 GCA_031273645.1 Endomicrobium sp. | reverse complement strand
TAAATCTCCCGAAACTATTTCTCCGCCGTAACCCGCAAGAGATTCAAGCTCTAAAGCTCCGGCTATAAGAGAAGGATTTATTCCGTAATAAGCCATTTTGTCTGAATCGACGCGGATAAGTTTCAATCCGCTAAAAAGCGCGTCTGGGGTGATTATTTTTTTAAAAGCCATTCTAATAACGCTGACATTGCTATTTAGCGTTGAGTTTGCTATTGTTTCGTTTAATTTTCTTTTATATGTCTTAAAATTTTCTATATGCAAAGAATTGACATCAGATAGATATGTAACAGTCTCACCGTCAATCGTTTTACAATTTTTCAAATATTTCAAAAAAGAGTGCGTGATAAGTTCTACGTTTAAACCGGAAGTTTTACGATGGTTAGCATAATACCAACGGACATATTCAACAAAAAAAACTTTTAACGCTTTCTCTTCCCGAAAAAACAACCTCTTAATTTTTCTGCAAATCCATAAAAAAATTGACATGTATCCGCTCCTCGCCGGATAAATTTGCTTTAACTGTTTTTTTAAATCCGGATTGTGAAAATTGTTTCTATTTTGTTTCTATGGTATTTGCATTAACTTATCTTAAATGATGTTATTTGCGCTAATGCAAATTCTATTTGTCGTCGAGAGAATATTATATATTTAATTTATCGTCGGAAGTTGTTTTTATTCGGGTAAGTCCCGCCCTCGGCATATCAAATATAATTTTAAATGACGCCGGAAAAGCGCGCAAACCGCATCTTTTCCGGCGTCATTTTTTGTTTTGATTATCGTATTATTTTGCTTTTCCCTGATTTGCCACTGCTTCCATAGCTTTTTTGACGGCTTCGGGATCGCCTGTGTAATAGCTTTTAATCGGTTTGAGGTTATCGTCGAGTTCATATACAAGCGGCATTGCCGTAGGTATGTTTAAATTTACTATATCGTTGTCGCTTATATTGTCGAGATATTTTACCAATGCTCTAAGGCTGTTGCCGTGAGCCGCGATTATTATTTTTTTGCCGGCTTTTATCTGCGGAACAATTTCAGATTCCCAATAGGGAACAACTCTTGCGACGGTATCTTTTAAACATTCCGTTAAAGGAATTTCTTTTTTTGAAATACCGGCGTATCTCGGGTCGCTTCCCGGGTATCTTTCGTCGGTTTCTTCAAGCGGCATTGGAGGGGTGTCGTAGCTTCTTCTCCATATTTTTACCTGTTCTTCGCCGTACTTTGCCGCAGTTTCGGCTTTGTTTAAACCCTGAAGCGCGCCGTAATGCCTTTCATTAAGTTTCCAGCTGCGTATAACGGGAACCCAAAGCAAGTCCATAACTTCGGTAACTGTCCATAAAGTTTTTATCGCTCTTTTTAAAACGGAAGTGTATGCCAAATCAAAAGTATAACCGTCTTTTTTCAGCTGTTGTCCGGCTTTAAGAGCTTCTTCTTTGCCTTTTTCCGATAAATCGACGTCAGCCCAGCCTGTAAATCTGTTTTCTTTATTCCAAACGCTTTCCCCATGCCTGATTAAAACTATTTTGTACATTTAAAACCTCCGCTGTTTTTTTAAGGGTTAACATACTATATTTAAAATCTTTTTGCAATTGCCGCTATATTTTTTGATACTTGGATGCGTTATTTAGGTTATTTATTTCCAATAGCTTTTGCGTCTTTTGCAATACTTGGCGCGTTGATTCTTTTATTTGGAGAACCGAGAAGATAGTCCATCTACAAATGCGCGTTATAGCCCTTGAGCAAACAATTGCCGTCAGATTTTGTATAATAACGGTATGAAAAAATGCAAAAGGACTATTGAAGACAAAATAATAATTCTCGCCTTAAAAAACGTAAAAAAACTTAAGGGCGGGCCGTTTGCCGCGGCGGTAACTCTGAACGGAAAAATAATATCTCAGGCGGCAAATGCAGTAACTGCAAAGAACGACCCTACCGCGCACGCCGAAATTGAAGCTATCAGAAAAGCCGCAAAAAAACTAAAGACCTACGACTTATCAAAATGCGAAATATACGCTTCGTGCAAGCCCTGCCCCATGTGTCTTAGCGCGATATATTGGGCAAATATAAAAAAAGTGCATTACTGCGCGCAAACCCAGACTGCCTGCAAATACGGATTTAAGGACGGTTTTATTTTTGAAGAACTGTCAAAACCCGAAAATAAAAGAAAAATCAGAGAAATAAAAAGCGCGGCGGTCTCTGAAGACCCGTCCGCGCCTTTTAAAGCATGGAAAATGCTGGCTGATAAGAAAAAATACTGACCCTAAATTCTTACAAATTTTGTCTTTACGCTTTTCACATCCGCAAACTTTGAAATCAAATCTTTTATTTCTTTCGGCGCGCCGACAAGTTCTAAAATTATAATGCCGGCGTCGGAACACGAATTTTCAGACGCCTCGTGTATGCCTAAACGCGTTTTTATCATACAGCCGGCTTTGGTTAAAATTTGCTGCACTTTGACGGCGTCTTTACTTCTTTTTTCAATTGACAATATTAAGATGTTTGCCATTATTGCCCCCCTTTTTATTTGTGATGCCAAGCAATTGGCTTACCGTAACAATTTCATAACCTTCTTTTTGAATTGCATCGATGAAATCTGCAAGAAACGTAAGTATTTTAGCATTTTTAGGAGCGTCATGCATTAAAAAAACAGCTCCGTTTTCTAAAGCTTTCAAATATCCGTCGCGCATTTGCTCTGCCGTAAGATTTTGATCCCAGTCGCAGCCGAATGTCCAATTTACTGCGTAGCAGCCGTTCTCTTTTGCAATATCTAAAGCGTCCTGCCCGCAATATCCGTAAGGAAAACGCACAAGAAAAGGCCTTGTTCCTGTATTTTTTTCTATAATGTCTAAGCTTAGGGCAAGTTCCTTATCAATGGCTTTCAGTTTATCTTCTTCTTTATAAGCGTAAAAATTTACATGACCGTATGTATGAGTCGCTATTTCGTGTCCTTCGTCGGCGATTTTCTTTGAATCGTTGGGATTTCTTTCCGACTGCCTGCCGAGCATAAAAAATGTGGCTTTTACGCCTTTCTCTTTTAAAATCTCAAGAATTTTAAGCGTTGAATTGCCCGGTCCGTCGTCAAAAGTAAGCGCCGCTTTTTTTATGTTTTTATCGCCGCGCCAATAAAAAATACGTTCGTCTGAAAAACCCGACGAGAAAAAAGAAAAAATCATCGCCAAAGCAAAAACAAATCTCATTTTTCAAGCCTCTTTAAAGCGTTATAACCGGCAAAAAAAGAAAAAGCCGCAATAAGCAGATTAAAAAGCGCTATAAAGATTGCGTATCCGGCAAACGCATTTTGAAAATTTTGACCGGAATAAAAAATTCTCACGGGCTGCATTATAATAATTATATTTGCTATTATTGCAAAAAAAGAAAAAAGCATAAACACAAGCCCGCCAAGAGAAGATTCTATCTGCGCGATGTTTGAATAATTAAATTTCGGCAGAATAGTTCCCGCCGAAACGGCCGCGCAGCTTATGACCAAAGAAACAAAAACCGTAGAAATTAAAGTTAATGCAAACACCGGAGCAGAAACCGACATCATATAATTTGTAGCTGAAATTAAAACCGCCGAAGTTAAAAAAACCGGAACCGAACCGAAAATAATTTTTTCAATATAAAGTTTCAGACGGCTTACCGGACTTGAAAGCAAAAACCAGAAACTTTCGCCTTCAAGGCTTATAAGCGGAAAAGAAAGCCTTAAGGCAGCCGCCGTAGCCACAAACCATACAAGCGCGCAATTTACCACAGCCATAGTATTGTGCATTTTCAGCGTCTCAAAAGAGAGTTTGTACATGCTAAATAAGTACACGAGAACTATTGAAGCAAGAATCAAGACCTGCGACCATTGCCCCGAATCCCTGAAAAAAACTTTTAAATCTTTATGCAAAAGCGTAAAAAGAGGATTTCTTTTTTTATAGTTTTCGCGCTTATTTTTAACGCGCGCAAAAGCCTGCCCTTCGTTTAAACCGTCTATAAAATATCTGCCGCCAAGAAATTTAAGAATATAAAACGCCGCAGCAGCGCTTGCCGCAAGCAAAAGCGAATAAAAGAGCGTTTTGTAAAGATTTCCCGCAATAAGAGACATTAACGCAGAGCAATACCACCACGACGGCAAAAATTTCGCCGTCGGAGCGTCGAGATAACCCAGATATTGCGAAAGCTGCTCAAAGCCTTCGGAACTTACAAACTTTTCAGGCTGAACAAGCCTTACGATCACAAGAAGAGCCGTAAAAAACAGCGCGCCCGTTATGAAAATTATATTTCTTATTTTTGCCGCAGGAAAAAACTTCATCACTATAACCGCAAAAGACGAACCGGCAAACCCCGCCGACGCCAAAAACGGAACGATTAAAATAACCGAGCCTGCATAAAAAGAAATTCCGGCGTTTTTTACGGCGCCCAAAGCCGCTATAAACGGAACGCTTACGGCAAAAACCATCCACGAAGCGTAAAATGAAGCGCTGAAAGCTTTAAACGCAAAAACGCTTTTATAACTTATCGGCGACGACAAAAGCCATCTTATGTCTTTGCCGAAATACAGCGTTGAAAACGAGACTATTACGCAGGATAAAGCCGTCATCATAAAAGCGGTAAGAAAAAATAAAGCCAAAAGCTTATTTACTATAAGAGGTCCGGCAACCGCCACCGAATTTAAGTACTTTAAAAACCAGTAGGACGCGCCGTAAATTATTATAACGAGATTTATTCCTATAAATATGAAAAAAGCGGCCTTTAAATTATCTGAAAATTTAAGAGCCGATATTTTGTTTTTAAACGACAGCAGGGATATTTTTATAAGATATTTCATTTTATGTTTTGCCGCAGTCAAAGCGCGCGCTTATTAATTTTCTCCTGCTGTAAGATTTAAATATACCGCTTCTAAATCCGCGCCGACTGAAACGTTTTTGCTCAGGTTTTCAAAAGTGTCCAGAGCAAGTATTTCGCCTCCGTTTATAATGCATATCCTGTCGGAAAGTTTCTGCGCTATTTCTAAAACGTGCGTGCACATAAAAATAGACGTTCCGTTTTCTGCAAGTTTCTTAAATAAATCTTTTACTGTTCTTGCGCTTTTTGGGTCAAGGCCTACAAGCGGTTCGTCAAGAAACATAATTTCCGGTCTGTGAAGCAAAACTCCCGATATTACGAGTTTCTGTTTCATTCCGTGAGAAAATGAATCTATAATTTCTCCTCTGCGCCGCTCAAGGTCAAACATTTCAAAAAGTTCGGGAATTTTTTTCTTTTGCTCTTCAACGCAAACGCCGTAAACGTCGCCTATCATTCTCATATATTCAAAAGCCGTAAGATAAGGATAAATGTAAGGCTGGTCTGGAACGAGACCTATTCTTTTTTTTATATCGTCCATTTCGCCTGCGGCGTCAAGCCCGAGTATTTTTACGTTTCCTGAAGAATGCTTTAAAATACCCGTAAGAATTTTAACGGTAGTCGTTTTTCCCGCGCCGTTTGGACCTAAAAAAGTAAAAATCTCGCCTTTTTTTACTTCAAAGGATATGTTTTTTACAGCGTCAAACGCGCCGTACTTTTTAACGAGATTTTTCACTTCTATAACGTTGTTTATTTCGCCCATATCATAACTCCGGAAAGTAAAGTTAAAAGCGCCGCGTTTACTATCTGCATCCAGAAATTATCGTTGATTTTCCAAGGAATTGCTTCAACTGCGGCCGCAATAAATGCCCCCGCCAAAGCAAAACGCCAGTTAAATATAAATAAGCCCGCCGCAAAACAGACCGCAAGACAGGCTATGCTTCCCTCGAGGCTTTTTCCTCCGAAAGTTTTGTGTC
Organism: Endomicrobium sp.; assembly: GCA_031273645.1. Classification (GTDB taxonomy): domain Bacteria; phylum Elusimicrobiota; class Endomicrobiia; order Endomicrobiales; family Endomicrobiaceae; genus JAISLV01. The sequence continues at coordinate 705 of JAISRM010000289.1, read as the reverse complement.
TGCCGAAAGTTCTTCCGATAATAGCCGCAAACGAATCTCCGAAAGAAAGATATAAAAAACTTGCAAACACCATATATTTGTTTGAAAACAGCAATATGGTAATTAAAGCTCCCGACAAAGTTCCAAGCAAGCCGCTTACTTTTCTTGCTTCTTCGGGTCTGTAAAAACCTTTAAAATGTTTTACAAAAAACACGTTGAACGCAGGCAGGTTAAACCTTAAAATTTCAAGCAAAGCCACAATGGTTATTGCCGCCGCAAGCCCGAATACCGCTATCTTTTTATCCAGATACCAATAGCCGAAAACATAAATAAGCGACAACAGATGAAAGCCTTTTCTTTTTAACTCGTCCTTTGGAATGCTGGGCATACGAATATCTCCGCTAAATGATTTTTAAATTTGTATTCCCGCTTTCGCGGACAGGCTTCGCCTGTTTTATGGGACGCAGACAGCGTCTGTTTTTGTTCGCGCCTGTCATTCCCATGAAAATGGGACAGGCTTCGCCTGTTTTATGGGACACAGACAGTGTCTGTTTTTGTGTCTGTCATTCCCATGAAAATGGGAATCCATTTTTAATATTAATATAGCTTCTAACATTATTTCTTTTTAAAGACGCAATGTAAAAAAATTTTTAGTAAACGTGGATTCCCGCTTTCGCGGGACAGGCTTCGCTTGTTTTATGGGACGCAGACAGCGTCTGTTTTGTT
>JAISRM010000182.1 GCA_031273645.1 Endomicrobium sp. | reverse complement strand
AAAAATATTAAAAACGCAGGAATGACAAAACACAGACGAAGTCTGTTTTATGGAATACAGACTGTGTCTGTTTTATCAATAATTTTTTCAAGGTCTGTCATTCCCATGAAAATGGGAATACATGGTTAATATTAATATAGTTTTTAACATTATTGTTTTTAAAAACGAAATGTAAAAAAGAATTTTTTAGTAAACATGGATTCCCGCTTTCGCGGGAATGACAACATAAGTACAAGCTGTCTTTTCATAAAACAGACGAAGTCTGGGGCGCAGGCTGCTAAGGAATAAAAAATATTAAAAACGCGGGAATGACAAACCAAAAGACATTCTAAGACGGCAGACTGCGTCTGTTTTTATAAAACAGCCGAAAGCTGCAAGCATTAAATGTCTGTGGGGGGTTAGACGGTTTTGGCTTTGATTATTGTTGCGGCGGCTTTTTCGCCGTCGGGTATTGAAACGGCGCTTATTGCAAACTCTCCGTCGTTTTCTTCTATTTCATTGACGGGGTTTTCGGTTGCAGACGATATAATGCGTAAAAAATTCTGATTTAAAAGCGTTTCAATAATATTTCCGCCTTTTGTAAAATCTTTTTTTAAAATCTTTCCGGTATCGTCGTAAGCGTATATTATGTTATTGTCGGCGTTAAGAGCTATTATAATGTTAAAATCCTGCTTAAACGATGAAAAATAATGACCTATGATTTCAGCAAGGCTTTTATTTTCTTTTTCAAGAAGAGCTATTTTCTGCTCGGATTTTCGGCTTTCGGTCAAAAACAAATCGCTTATTTCGTCGTATTTTTCGTTTTTAAGATTATCGGCGCAAGCCTGCTCTATGCGTTTTCTTGTCCTCTTAAACGGCAAAACGATAAACAATTTTGCAAAAAAATAAAAAAGAACGGTTATAGCCAAAGCCGCAAGCGCGCCGACGGTAAAGTATTTGATTTTCCAGAAATTTGCGGTTTCAGCGGCTTTTTGAACGGAAATAATGCATAAAAGCGTATATTCTTTTGCAAGCGGGGCAGAAAAGAGCAAATGGTCTTTATCGGGAGTCGCCTGCACGAGTTCGCCGTCATAATTTACCGCCCTGTCGTATATTTCGCTTTTCCTTGTGGAATTCCAATCGCTTGTATTATTGTGTATAATTATTTTGTTTTCTCTGTCTAATATAAAACAGGAATTTATATTTTCAAGTTTTGACAGGGACTCTATGTCGGCAAGCAGTCCGATGTCGTCGGAGTTTTCAATTGAAGAATTTATCCGGCCGATTACGGCGCGTACCGACGATCTTGTTTTTTCAATAACCAAATTTTCAAGTTCTGCCGTTTTATATTTTGTAAGCGTTATTGCAAAAAAATAAAACGCCGCGCAGAGAACGGCTAAAAGCGCAATGGATAAAAATACAATATTCTTCTTCATAAAAAGCTCCCTTAAAATATGTCTTAACGCATTTTGGGATTATACAAAATAAAATTAAAAGTATAAAATAAACAAACATTCCCCAGTTTTCGCAGGAATGGCAAAAACACAGCCGAAGGCTGTCATTCCCATGAAAATGGGAATCCATGTTTAATATTAATATAGCCTCTAACATTATTTCTTTTAAAAACGCGATGTAAACAGACTTCGTCTGACGGAATTGTTTAGTAAACGTGGATTCCCACCCGATAAAAACATTCGGGCGCAGGTTGCTTAGGAAGAACAAATATTAAAAACGCGGGAATGACAAGCTTTGAAACATTTTAATATGACATACTGCGTCTGCAGACTTCGTCTGTTTTATGGAACACAGATTGCGCCTATTTTGTCAATCGTTTTTCCTATTTTTCGGCATCATTTTAAATGATTTGACAAATAAGACCAAGCCCGGCATAAAAGGCAACAAAATGGAAAAGCTTAATATCAAATTTTTAGAAAACGCGGTTACAATAAAAAAGGCTGATTCTTTTTTTAAAAAATTTGCCGGATTTATGCTTAAGCGCCGTCCGGATTATGCGATTTTGTTTGAAAACTGCTCGCGCGTGCACACTTTTTTTATGAGATTTAATCTCGATATATTGTTTCTTGATTCAAAAGGCGCCGTTGCGGCAATTAAAAAAAACGTAAAACCGTGGAGAATAGTTCTGCCTGTAAAAAACGCGGTTTCAATCCTTGAAATTCCTTCCTATTTGTCAAATTATGCGTCAAAATATCAGACGGAGAATTTAATTATAAAATCAAATAATATCGCAGATGCCGGAAATCCTGAAAAATTTATTTAATATTAGAGAGGAAAAAAGCGCGATGAAGAAACTGATTACGGGGTTAGTGTGCATGGCAGAACTGTTTGTTTGGGCAGGACAGGGATATAGCGCGACGGCGTCGCAGGATTATATTCAGCAGCAAATAATAAAACAGCAGGAACAAGAAAGGCAGTATTTGGAAAATCAGAGGAGCATTTTAGAATTAAAAAAAGAAAAGAGTTTAAAAGACCGCCATGAAGACGCGCAGGAAGAACAAAAGACGGAAGAAACCCCGCCGGATTTTCCTGATTTAGAATATAGAGAACAAGAATATAAGTTTGACAAAATAGAATTGTTTGGGAATAAAAAAATTTCGTCAAGACGTCTTGAGAAAAACGTAATAAAACAGTTTATAGGAAAAAGCATAAACAGAGAAAACGTCTCGCTGCTTCAGTCTAAAATATCGGAGTACTATATAAAAAGAGGATATGCCGGCGTAAAGGTATATTTTGACCAGAAGCAGATAAAAGTATTTGAAAACAAAGAGACGGGCAAGCAGGAAACTTCTTTTGGAGTAGTGATAGAAGAAGGGCTGATAGATAAAATTATACTTGAAAAAAATGTTAAAAATAAAAAAGAAAAAAGCGTTTCAAAGTTTGCGCAGCTGCGGCGCAATATAAGCCTGTTTTCCGCTTTTCCTTTTCAAACCGGAAAAATATTTAATATAAACGTTTTTGAACAGGGCTTAGATCAAATGAACAGATTGCAGTCAAACAGCGTTACGATGGAGATACGCCCGTCGAGCAGTAAAATAAGCGGCAGTTCCGACATAATAATAATCAATAATCAAAACTCGCTGGAAGGCGGCGTTTTAAGCGGGACAAGAACTACATTTTTAAGCGCAAGTTATAATAACGGCGGTTCAAAATCTACCGGCGAACAAGTTATAAATTTAAGCCTAAACCAAGACAATTTATTTTCATTCAACGATAACATATATATAAGTTATACTGAAAACGCAGACAGTTTGTTTAATTTAGACAGGAAAGAAAGCGGCGTTTCATACGGGCAAAGCCATAACTATAAAGACTTTGATTTTTTTAATAATGACGACGGCAAAAAAAGGTTCAGCAAAGCTTTATACGGCGCGCTGTCGCTTCCTTTGGGATATTGGAATTTTAATCTTGCGTTAAATTATTCGTCTTATAAAAGTACTGCCGAAGGGCAGAACACGATATTTCATATAACGGGAAAGACATTAATTCAAACGTATTCAATAGAAAGAACGATATTGAAAAAAAGAGCCTATAAAGTAAATGTCGGCGGCGCGGCGGAAGTCAACGATACCGAGAGCTATTTAAGGGATGTCAAAAGCGAGACGGGAAGCGCAAGAAAAAGCAGTTTGTCGCTGTATTTGAATAATACGCTATATACGAAATTCGGAACGTTTATGATAAAGCCGTCTTATCAAAAAGGCCTTAATTGGTTTGGAGCAAAATCCGATTCTTCCGTATATCCCGACGGGCGCATGAGCGACAGCGACCCGAAACTGCAATACGATTTGCTGAAAATGTATTTATATTTTGGAACGCAGTTTAGAGTTCCTTTTTTGGCAAGCGTCAAAAAAGCTCCCATATATTATACGCTTACTATGGACGGGCAGTACAGTTTTGACAGCCTTTACGGCAGTCAGCAGTTTAGCGCAGGCGGGCAATATACCGTCAGAGGTTTTAAAGAAAGCGTGATAAGCGGCGACAACGGCTTTTATGCGCGAAACGATTTAAAAATAAGCGTTTTCAATTTTTTACCCGAAAGCATTTCCGGCGCCGGCTTTATGAA
>JAISRM010000134.1 GCA_031273645.1 Endomicrobium sp. | reverse complement strand
TCTTAAGAGGCTTATGCTTGAGGCTCCCGGCACGTATCATCACTCGCTTATGACCGCTACTATCGCCGAGGCTGCCGCCGACGCCATAGGCGTCAATTCTCTTCTTGCAAGGGTTGGCTCTTATTATCATGATATAGGCAAATTAAAAAATCCGGAATATTTTATTGAAAATCAGGGCAGCGCGGTCAACCCTCACGACCCTCTTACGCCGGCTATGTCAAGCCTCATTCTCGTTTCGCACGTTAAAGACGGCGCGGCTATTGCTAAAAAGCACAACCTCGACAAAGAAATAATAGACGCCATAGAGCAGCATCACGGAACGACGATGATGCATTTTTTTTATCACAAGGCGCTGGAAATAAATCCCGATGCGAATATAGAAAATTTCAGGTATCCGGGACCTAAGCCTAAAACTAAAGTCTCGGCGATAGTTATGATTGCAGATTCCTGCGAAGCCGCCGCGCGCGCTTTAGAAGAATCGTCGGCGGTAAGAATCAGGGAAACCGTTGAAAAAATAATAAATAATAAATTTACCGACGGCCAATTTTCCGATTGTCCCATAACTTTACAAGATTTGCAGACAATCAGAGACAGCATTGCGGCGTCTTTAATATCAATTTATCATGCAAGAATAGAATACAAAAACGGCGAAAAGAAAAATTAGCGCCCTTCGGCGATCATTAATTACAGCGCAGCTTGCCGCAGGCAACAACTTAGCAGTTATTCCCGATGTCTTTGAGTTTGTTTGTCCTTTAGTTTGTCATTCCCGCGGAAGCGGGACAGACTTCGTCTGTTTTTATGATGACCAAGTTTACTAAAAAATTCTGTCAGACGAAGTCTGTTTACAGCTTTCGGCTGTTTTATAAAAACAGACGCAGTCTGAAAAGAAATAATGTTAAAAACTATATTAATAATAAAAATGGATTCCCATTTTCATGGGAATGACAGACACAAACAAAACAGGCGTAGTCCGTGTTTCATAAAACAGATGCAGTCTGTCGTCTCAAAATGTCTTTCAGTTTGTCATTCCCGCGAAAGCGGGAATCCACGTTTACTAAAATTCTTTTTACATTGTGTCTTTAAAGGCAATAATGTTAAAAACTATATTAATATTAAAAATGGATTCCCATTTTCATGGGAATGACAGACACAAACAAAACAGACACAGTCCGTGTTTCATAAAACAGACGCAGTCTGTCGTCTAAAAATATCTTTTAGCTTGTTTGTCTTTCAGTTTGTCATTCCCGCGAAAGCGGGAATCCACGTTTACTAAAAATTTTTTTTACATTGTGTTTTTAAAAGAAATAATGTTAAAAACTATATTAATAATAAAAATGGATTCCCATTTTCATGGGAATGACAGACACAAACAAAACAGGCGCAGCCCGTGTTCAATAAACCAGACGAACTCTGTCGGCTTAAAATGTCTTTAAGTTTGTTTGTCTTTCAGCTTGTCATTCCCGCGAAAGCGGGAATCCACGTTTACTAAAATTTTTTTTTACATTGTGTTTTTAAAAGAAATAATGTTAGAAACTATATTAATATTAAACATGGATTCCCATTTTCATGGGAATGACAGACACAAACAAAGACACTGGCTGTATTGTATAAAACAGGCGAAGCCTGTCCCATTTTCATGGCAATGACAGACACAAACAAAACAGGCGCAGTCCGTGTTTCATAAAACAGGCGAAGCCTGTCGTCTCAAAATGTCTTTCAGTTTGTTATCGCTTGTTGCGCGTAGATCCGTTGCAGCGGGCAACAACTTAGCAGTCATTAACTTTTGCGAGCAACTATGAATAAAATAAACTTTGCGTATTTTCCGGAAAATAAAACGGCGTTTTTAAAAAAGGCGGCGTTGCTTGCGCTGAAATCTGAAAAAATAAAAAAAAGCGCGATAAATTTTATTATGGTAAGCGACGCCGAAATAAAAAAACTTAATTCAAAATACAGAAAAGTAAGACGCATTACGGACGTAATCTCTTTTCTTGTGTCAAAAGAATTTTTTTCTGGAGACATATATATAGCGCAAACGCGTTCCCGTAAAAATGCGCTTAAATACGGAAATTCGTGGGATAATGAACTGGCTTATCTTGTAATACACGCAGTTTTGCATCTTTGCGGATATACGGATTACGATCCGGAAAATAAAGCGAAAATGTTTGCCAAACAGGATAAAATATTTAAATGCTTACTTTCATAGCTTTTGGCGCTTTATGCGCGTGCATAGTAGTTTCAACGCTGATTTCCGCCGCAGAGATCGGGCTTACCAGCCTTACTAAGTACAGAGTAAAAAAACTTATTGCCCAAAAGCCGGAGCTTTCCGCTCCGCTTCTTTCGTGGCTCAAATCTCCTTATTATCTTTTAACCGTTATCTTGACTATTAACGTCGTATCCGACATGCTTGTCAGTTTTCTTTCCACTTTTGTTTTAACCGCAACGTTTTATAATTTAAACCGTACCGTCGTAGAAGCGGCCTCGTGGTTTTTTACGTCTTTTGTGCTTTTGATAATAGGAGAGATAGTCCCTAAAATATACGCGCGCGCCAACTCCGAGAAAATTACGATAAAAACCGTGCCGGCGCTTTCAAAGATAGGAAAAATATCCAAACCGTTTTTATTTCCGATAATCAAAATGACGGAATTCATTTCTCCAAAAACTTCCGACGTTTCTTCTCGGGAACTTAGCAAAGACGAAATACAGTCGCTTCTTTCTGAGGGAGGAAACACCGGAGCTATAGACAAAGAAACGAGCGGCATGCTTGAAAGAACGCTCGGCTTTGGCGATCTTTGCGTAAAAAGAATTATGACGCCTTTTTCCGAAATAGAGTCCGTAGATTTGTCTTTAGACGAAGAAGATTTTTTAGATATGGCGGTTGAAACCTCAAGAAGCAGGATTCCGGTATATATCAAAAATAAAAACAATATCATAGGATACGTCCACATAAAAGACATTTTGCTGGCATGGAAAGAAAATAAAGGGTATTTTATAAGGGCGATTGTAAACCCTCCTTATTATGTCGGCGAAAACAAAAAAATAAACGATCTGCTTAAGGAATTCCAAAGCGGGAAAACCCATATCGCTTTTGTAAAAGATTCTTCGGGAAATATCAGCGGAATGCTGACGCTTGAAGACATACTTGAAGAAATAGTCGGGGAAATAATAGACGAATACGAGCTTGAACAATGATTGAAATAATAATTAAAATTATTTTATTTATAATTCTTCTGGCGGCGCTGGGTTTTTTTAACGCCGCAGAAACTGCGCTTACAAGCCTTTCGGGCGTTTATTTAAGAAGGCTTAAAGAAAATCATTCCAAATACCGCGCTTGTGTTTTGTATTGGGAAACAAATACGGGCGAACTGATGACTGCGATGATTATAGGAATGAATTTGTCGATAGTGGGCATAGGCGTAATAGTTTCTTCTCTTTCTTTTGATATTTCAAAGACGTACGGATTTAGATACGACGTTTTTGCGGTGGCGGCGTCGGCGGCGACAATAATTCTGGCTTTAATTATCGGCAATATTTTTCCAAAAACTTTTGCGCGTTATAACGCTGAAAAAGTCGGCGCGGCGGTTTTGCCTTCAATTATAGTTTTTGGGAAATTTTTTAAGCACGTAATAAAATTTTTAATCGCCATATCAAACAGAATCCTTAAAATATTCGTAAAGAAAAAAGAAAGCAGGTCGGTAGAAGCCGAAGAGATAGATTTTTTGATTTCAAACGAAAGAACTTCTCCTTTGGCCTACGACGCAAGAGAGATTGCCGGAAATATTATGGATTTTGCCAAAACGAGAATATCTCAGGTAATGGTTCCGCGGCATGAAATTTTTGCCGTTGACATTGAGGACAAAAAAGAAGACGTCATCAGCGCGATTATCGAGCAAAAATTTTCAAGAGTGCCGGTGTATAAAGGCGACTTAAACAATATTATAGGCATAATTTACAGTAAAGATCTTGCGGTAGCTTGGAGAAGTTCGGATATTATAGTGCTTGAAGATTTGATAAGACCGGCATATTACGTTCCAGAGAGCGCTAAAATCGACAAAATGCTAAAAGAGTTTAGAACGGGACGGCAACACATTGCAATAGTTGTAGATGAATTTGGTTCGACGATAGGGATAGCTTCTATAGAAGATTTGCTTGAAGAGATAGTCGGAGAAGTATGGGACGAATACGATATGATGGAAAAAACGATTTTGCCTTACGGGGACAATGCATGGCTTGTCCAGTCTTACGAGATGGTGGCAAATCTAAATGAAGAATTAAATGCCGCAATACCCGAAGACGATTATTCTACCGTCAACGGCTGGGTACTTGAACTTTTCGGCAAAATTCCGCAAACAGGCGAAAAAATAAAATGGAACAATTATGAAATAGAAGTTCAAGATGCCGATAAAAAGAAAGTAAACAGAATAATTCTCAGACTGCAGAATTTAAAATAATTTCCAGACTTCGTCTGCTTTTATGTGGAATGACAAGGTTACTAAAAAATTTTTTTACATTGCATTTTTAAAAAAAATAATGATAGAAACTATATTAATATTAAAAATGGATTCCCATTTTCATGGGAATGACAGACTTCGTTTGTTTTAATGGGATTGGCAACCGGTGTCTGTTTTGTTTGTATCTGTTTTGTCATTCCCGCGTTTTTAATATTCTTTATTCCTTAGCAGCCTGCGCCCGAATGTTTCTATCGGGTGGGAATCCAAGTTCTGTTTTGTCATTCCCGCGTTTTTAATATTCTTTATTCCTTAGCAGCCTGCACCCGAATGTTTCTATCGGGTGGGAATCCAAGTTTGCTAAAAAATTCTTTTTACATCTTTCATGGGAATGACAGACTTCGTTTGTTTTAATGGGATTGGCAACCGGTGTCTGTTTTGTTTGTATCCGTTTTGTCATTCCCGCGTTTTTAATATTCTTTATTCCTTAGCAGCCTGCACCCGAATGTTTCTATCGGGTGGGAATCCAAGTTTGCTAAAAAATTCTTTTTACATCTGCTTTTAAAAGAAAGTAAGAATAAAAAAAATATAAAACAAAAATGGATTCCCATTTTCATGGGAATGACAGACCTTGAAAAAACAATTAACAAAACAGACGAAATCTGCAGGCGCAGCCTGTGTTCCATAAAACAGACGAAGTCTGTCCCGTGTTTTATATTTTTTCTTCCTAAGCAGCCTGCGCCCGAATGTCTTTATCGGGTGGTAATCTAAGTTGAAAAAATCATTTTGTTTTTTAATTTTATATTTGCGGATTTTAAATGTACTATACGATAAAAGGACTTGTCTTAAAAACTTTTGACAGAGGGGAAGCCGACAAGGCCGTAACCCTCTACACTTGCGAATGGGGAAAAATTTACGCCGTAGCTCCAGGGGCAAAAAAAATAGCGGCAAAACTTTCATTTGCCTGCGAGCCTCTTACTGAAAGCGAATTTATGATTTTTCAAAATCATCCTTTGAGCCGTCCTAAAATTACGGGCGCAAAAATAATAAATAATAATACCGCAATAAAAACGGATTTTACAAAAAATATTTATGCTCTCTATGCCGCTGAAATCGGAGATAAATTTGCGCCGTTTAACGCGCCCAACGCCGAAAAATATATTCTTCTGACAAGAATATGGGATATACTTTCTTCATGCCGCTATCACAAAAGAGCTTTGACGGCTTTTGCGTTAAGATTTCTTAAACTTTCCGGATACGGTTTTGCCGATTATCTTAAAAATTCAGCTTCAGCTGCCGATAAAAACGTTGAAAATGCGGTAAAAAAACTTTCGTCATGCCCCGGAGACGAAGTTGATAGCCTATGCGGCTATGACGATAACGCCATATGGAATTATGTTGAAACCTATATGACAAACTATATAAAAAAACCCTCCGTCAGCATTTTCTTAAAAAAAATCGCCGCAGAAAACCCGCCGACAAAACCCGCCAATGCAAACCGTCAGTGAAAAATGTTTGCAAACGCCATCGCCGCAATCCGTCGGCAAAAAAAGAACTGCTTTCATAATAAATGGAAAACCAAAACGATACTTATTAGCAGAATTTTTCAGAAAGCCTATTGATATTTTTTTAAAAATCTGCTCTAATAATTGGCACTATGAATAAAACATTGACCATAACTTTAGGCGCATTAAACGAAGCAATCGGCTCAGAATGCCGCGTAGCTATCACTCCCGAATCAGCTGCAAAACTTCTTAAAGCAGGCGTTCAGCCGGCAATTGAATCCGGAGCCGGCGTTAAAGCCGGATTTACCGATTCAGATTACGAAGCCGCAGGCGTAAAAATTCTTTCCAGAAATGAAATCCTCAAATCTTCCGATGCAGTCGCGTATATATCAGTTCCGGAATCTTCCGTAATATATACGCAGGCAAAAGGCAGCTTTACCGTAGGTTTGTTCAGTTCTCTTGTCAATAAAAATATAGCGCAGCAGTTTGAGTCAGCAAAAGTAACCGCTCTTGATATTACGCTTCTTCCTCGTCAGCTTTCAAGAGCGCAGTCAATGGACGCAATGACTTCTCAAGCTTGCGTAGCCGGATATAAAGCGGCTCTTCTTGCGGCAAACGAATACAATGCGTTTTTACCTATGATGTCAACTGCCGCAGGCACTATTAAACCGGCGGCAGTTCTTATTTTAGGCGCAGGCATTGCAGGGCTTCAAGCGATAGGAACTTTAAAAAGGCTTGGAGCTTTGGTTACGGCTTACGATGTTCGTCCTGCGGCAAAAGAAGAAATATTATCTTTGGGCGCAAAATTTTTAGATCTCGCTTCTTTTGGCGGACCCGATTTAAGCGCGGGACAAGGTAAAGGCGGATACGCAAGAGAACTTACAAACGAAGAAAAACTCGCGCAGCAAGCCGCCGTAGATAAAGCCGCCGCTCAGTTTGACATAATAATTACTACCGCTCAAGTTCCGGGAAGAAAGCCTCCCGTGCTGCTTACAAAAGCGGGAGTTGAAGGATTAAAACGCGGAAGCGTAATAGTGGACATAGCCGCAAGCGCGCTTGGCGGAAATGTTGAAGGTTCTCAGCCCGAAATGACTATTCAAACGGATTCCGGAGTTAAAATTATAGGCGCGCCATACCTTGCTTCAACGGCTCCTAAAACCGCTTCTAATTTGCTTGCAAGAAATATCGCCGACGTTTTAATACATTTTATATCCGACGGCAAATTTGTCATACAAGACGCAGACGAGCTTGCCGTTTTGGCAATAAGCGCAGCAAACAACCGCCCGCAATCAGACAAATAATACTAAAAACTTTTTAGAGGAGAACTTATGTCGGCTTTAACCGTGGCAATAACTCTTTTTGTTTTAGCGCTGTTGATCGGCGTGATAGTAATAGGCAAAGTGCCGGCGACTTTACATACGCCCTTAATGTCGGGAGCAAATTCAATACACGGGGTGGTTATAGTCGGCGTTATTCTTGTCGCGGCTGAGGCAAATTCCGCGCTTGGACTTATATTGATTTTTCTTGCCGCGGCTTTGGGTACGGCAAATGTCGTAGGCGGTTATACCGTTACCGACAGAATGCTTGAAATGTTCAAATCAAAAAAAACTTCTTCTCCTTCTGATAAAAATCAGGAGGAAAAATAATGCAATCTGTAATTTCTTTTTTAAACGCTAATCTCGCAACTATCTCATGGTATCTTTATCTTTTTTCCGCAGTTTTGTTTATACAGGGTCTTCGCTTTATGAATTCTCCCAAAACCGCGCGGAAAGGAAATTTTGTATCTATAATAGGTATGCTGATATCTTTTGTCGTGGCTTTTGTTTATGCCGGATATACGGGTTTTGCAAGCGCGGCCGTGCTTGTAGCTTTAATTGCCGGAATAATAGCCGGCGCAGTATTTGGTTTTGTCGCGGCAAAAAAAGTAAAAATGACCGCAATGCCTCAGCTTGTTTCTCTCTTTAA
>JAISRM010000105.1 GCA_031273645.1 Endomicrobium sp. | reverse complement strand
GAGAAGTTCTATGAAAAACAAGGCTTTTACTTTAATAGAACTTCTTGTCGTTGTCCTTATCATTGGCATTCTTGCCGCTATTGCTTTGCCGCAATATCTGTTGGCAGTAGAAAAAAGTAGCGCAGCCGGAATGCAAATTTTAGTGCAAAATATTAAAAACGCAGTTGCGGTGTGCCAATTAGTGAAAGGCGGAGGGCTATGCACGATAGACGATTTTGACATTACGATAACGGGTAAAAACGGAGCTGTCATCACACAGGCTAATGTTTCAAAGAATAATCAAAGCCCCACTATGCTAAACGGTAAATACGGCATTTCTTACTCTTCTAATTTAATCTTTATAACGCGGACGCCTTATGCTGGCAAATGGTTTATTGATTTGATTATAGATCCTTCTAAGGGCGCCGATAATTGCCGTGTGCGCAATCATTCCGGCAGTCCGGACGGTGCAAAATTGCTAAGAAGTTTAGGATATGAAGTGCCCGAAGTAGAGGGTTGGCGCCACGGCAGTTCTTGTTAGTAAAAAATATTTCAACGTTTGAAGGAACACAGCAGCCGGCGCAAAACATATTGCGCCGGCTGTTTAGCGATTATTAAATTATCTTTTTGTACTCGGATACTTCTCTAAGAACTCATTTAAGCCCGATGTCTTTTATGAAAGGTTTATTGCTGACTTGCCGGCCTAAAAAATTTTTTACTAAAATTTTCTCGTCATAACTGCCGCCAACGGCTAAAATTGTTTTGCGGAATTTTTTACCTATTTTAGGGTTAAAAATACCTGCTTTTTCAAACTCGCTGAAAAAATCCTGCGCAATAACTTCCGCCCATAGATACCCGTAATATCCCGCGTCGTAGCCTCCCATTATATGGTCAAAACTTGCCTGCGGATAAGTGTTTTTTGTCATCGGCATCATAGTCTTTTTAAATTTATTTGCAGCCCATAATTTTGTTGAATTTATTTTTTTATGTGCCGTGTTGTATATCATATCAATATAAGCCAAAAAAACTTGTCTTATATAAAAACCGCCGCTGCCGTGATTTTTTGCGGCAATTATTTTTGCAATCGTTTTATTATCCAACGGTTTGCCTGTTTTGTAATGTTTGGAAATTTTCTTTAATACTTTGGGGTGCCATGCCCAATTTTCAAGTATTTGGGAAGGGACTTCCACAAAATCGCGCGATACTGCCGTGCCGGAAATACTTGAATATTTGGCTTCAGTAAGAACGTTATGAAGCGCGTGGCCGAATTCGTGAAACAAAGTTGAAACTTCGTCGTGATTTAAAAGCGAAGGAATATTTTTTGACGGCGGGTTAAAATTGGCCACTATGGCCGTAAACGGCGTTTGGTACGAGGCGTCTTTTTTAAGTTTTCCGCTGACTAAATCAAAACACGCGGCGTGTTTATATTTACCCTCGCGCGGATATAAATCCATATAAATATAAGCTGTGATTTTTTTTGTTTGGCTGTCTTTTACGCCGTAAGTTTTAACGTCTTTATGCCACACGGGTATTTTTACTTTTTCAAAATAAATGCCGAATAATTTGCCGAAGATTTCAAACATATTTTTTATTACTATATCGGCCTGAAAATATTCTTTGAGTTTTTCCCTGTCAACGTCAAAATAAAGTTTTTTGTGTAAATTATCCCAATAGCCTGCTTCCCACGCATTAAAAAATTTAGAATTTTTACCGGTTTTTTCTTTTTTTAGTTTAAGTAATTCTTTGTTTTCTTTTTCCGCTAAAGGCTTGAGATTTGTTTCCAGATTTTTTAGGAAATTCAATACTGTTTGCGGGTTTTTTGCCATACGGGTATCAAGACGATTTGCCGCGTGATTTTTATAACCCAAAAGTTTTGCGGTTTTGTAGCGCAGCAACAAAGTGCTTTCCATCAATTTGATATTTTCCGCGCCGCCGCGCCGGGAATATTTAAATTCCAATTGCTTTCTGGCAGCATCGTCTTCGGCATTGAGCATAAACGGCGTGTAATCCGGATAGTTGAGCGTAATAATATATTTGCCGTCTTTTGTCTTTGAAAGTTTATTGATATAATCCTGCGGCAGGCCGGTCAATTGCTTTGCGGTTACGATAAGTTCGTCTTTATAATCGCGGATATTTTTTGAAAATTTTATGGAATTTCGCGCCAAAACTTTATTGAGTTTTCTAAACTCTTCAAGTTTTTTATCATTTAACATAAGGCCGCTTTTTCTAAAACCTATCATTGTATCTTTAAGCATTTTTGCTTCGATTTCCGGCAGCGCGGGATTAGTGTCGGCATAATTTTTGAAAGCTTGATATATATCCCGCCGCGTGGCAACTTCTATCATATATTTGCTGATTTCCCGCTGCAGCGCAAGAGCCGCGTTTCTTAAAGCCTCGTCGTCTGAAACATAAGCCAAAAAACCCGCCTGCCCCAACGCGCGGGAATATTTTTCAAAAGCTTCTTCATAAGCGAGCAGAGTATTTTCAAAAGTTCTTTCTTTTGCGGGGATAGAGACTATTTTTTTAAGATCTTTTTCTAAGAATATTCGCGCGGCGGCTTCGCGCGGCGATAAATCTTTCGCTTTATAATTAAAATGCAATAAACCGTTTTTGTTAAACATATTATTTTGTGGCATAAAAAGTTATTCCTTTTAATATCGCGCCGACGCGCATCAAGTTTTATTTCAAAACCGTTTGTGTTTTTTATAATAATATTTTATAAAATAATAAGTGCGGGTGGTATTAAACCAAAACGCTAACCCCTGACTTCAGGGAACATTACTTAAAAGAGAGAGTTAAAATGTACGAACCATTTGTTCCGAAGGAAATATTCCTTACTAAAGGCGTCGGAAGGCATAAAGAGCAGCTTGCAAGTTTTGAAGAAGCTCTGAGAGATGCGAAAATCGCCAAATATAATCTTGTGCCCGTCTCGAGCATTTTCCCGCCGAAGTGTCAGGTAATTTCTGTTGCTAAAGGTATAGAAAAATTGCAGGCAGGGCAGATTTTGCATTGCGTTATCAGCCGCAACACCAGCAATGAAAACAGGCGTTTAATTTCCGCTTCCGTCGGTATGGCTTTGCCTAAAGACCGCAATACTCACGGTTATATATCCGAGCATCATTCTTTCGGAGAAGCCGACCAGAGAGCCGGCGATTATGCCGAAGATTTGGCGGCTATGATGTTATCAACTACTTTGGGTATTGAGTTTGATAATAATACCACGTGGAACCAAAAAGAAGAAATTTGGAAAATGAGCGGCAAAATAGTAAAAACTACAAACATTACGCAATCGGCGATTTGCGTCGACGGCGTTTGGACGACGGTAGTAGCCGCGGCAGTATTTGTGAGATAAAAATAAGGA
>JAISRM010000088.1 GCA_031273645.1 Endomicrobium sp. | reverse complement strand
TGCAAACATCGATATGGCCGTCAAAATAGCTTTTAATGCAAAAGTTCAGCGTCCGGCCGTATGCAATGCTATGGAAACGCTTTTGATACATAAAGACATAGCCGCCGCAGTTTTGCCGCAGCTTTGTAAATTATATTTTGACGCAGGCGTTGAAGTAAGGGGCTGCCATATTGCAAAAAATATTGTTCCTCAGATGAAAGATGCTGTGGAAGAAGATTGGAATAGCGAATATCACGATTTAATTCTTTCGGTAAAAGTCGTTGAAAGTTTAGATGAAGCGATAGCTCATATAAACAAATACGGCTCTCAGCATTCCGACGCCATAGTTACGGATAATAAAGAAAGCGCGGATAAATTTTTAACTTTGGTAGATTCTGCGGCAGTTTTTGAGAACGCTTCCACAAGGCTTCATGACGGATCGGTTTTCGGACTTGGATGCGAGATCGGAATTTCAACGCAGAAACTTCACGCGCGCGGCGCCATGGGTCTCAAAGAGCTTACTACGACTAAATATATAGCGCGCGCCGACGGAGTAATAAGAGAGTAGCAGCAAGAGGGAGCTGTCCGATAGTCAGCGGATTAAACTGTCTGCCCGGTCAAATTGCCGCCGGCAGCCGTTATTTTAATTATTTCGGGGAGGTTGTAAAATGTCAGGCATTACCGATATCGCGGCTTTAAATGAGAAAATTCTGCAGGGAAGCGCTTTTACTGCAAAACTTGTAAACGAAATTTCAACGGTTATCGTAGGACAGAAATACGTCGTCGAAAGAATGCTTATAGGTCTTTTGTCAGACGGACACATTCTGCTTGAGGGATTGCCGGGTCTTGCCAAAACGCTTTCCGTTAAAAGCCTTGCGCAGTCGATAAAAGCCGAATATAAAAGGATACAATTTACTCCGGATTTGCTTCCGGCCGACATAGTCGGCACGCTTATATATAATCCGCAAAGCGGCGCGTTTAACGTTAAGAAAGGGCCGGTTTTTGCAAATATTATTCTTGCCGACGAAATTAACCGCGCTCCTGCAAAAGTTCAAAGCGCTTTGCTTGAAGCCATGCAGGAAAAACAGGTTACGATAGGCGACAACACTTATGAACTGCCTCGTCCTTTTTTGGTTATGGCGACTCAAAATCCGATTGAACAGGAAGGAACTTATCCTCTTCCGGAAGCGCAGGTTGACAGATTTATGCTTAAGCTTAAAGTCGGATATCCGGATAAAGCCGATGAAAAAATTATTCTTGAAAGAATGACGCATACGGTAAAAAAAATAGAGGCCGTAACGGAACTTGGCGAAATACGCAGGGCAAAAGAGCTTATAGAAGAAATTTATGTTGACGATAAAGTAAAAAATTATATAGTTGATATCGTTTTTGCTTCAAGAAAACCCGAAGAATACGGGCTTAAAGATTTAAAAAATCTGATAGCTTACGGCGGTTCTCCCAGAGCCACCATAAATCTTACCGTCGCCGCAAAGACATACGCGTTTTTGCAGGGCAGAGGCTACGTGATTCCGGAAGACATTAAAGTGATAGGCCCCGACGTTTTAAGGCACAGGATACTTATAACTTACGAAGCGGAAGCCGATTCGGTTACTTCAGACGATATAATAGAGAAAATTTTCGGCGGCGTCGAAGTTCCCTGACAGGCAGTTAAAAACGAAGAGTTAAGGATTAAAAATCATCGTCGCGGCAATTCTTTATTTTTAATCGGAGTCAGAATGTTAGACAAAGATATTTTAAAAAAACAAATACGGCGTCTTGAAATAAGAACGAATAAAATAGTAAACGAAGTTTTTGCCGGACAGTATCAGAGCGTTTTTAAAGGGCAGGGCATGGAGTTTGCCGAAGTGAGAGAATATCAGTTCGGCGACGACGTGCGAAACATCGACAGAAACGTAACTGCAAGGCACGGCAAACCTTTTATCAAACTGTTTTGCGAAGAAAGAGAGATGACGGTAATATTTTTGATCGACGCTTCGGCTTCCCAGTATTTCGGCAGCTCGTTGGGGCTTAAGTCAGAAATCGCCGCAGAAGTTGCCGCAGTGCTTGCTTTTGCCTCTTTAAAAAACAACGACAGAGCGGGCATGCTTTCTTTTACCGATAAAGTTGAAAAAATAATAAAACCTAAAAAAGGCAAAAACAACATTCTTAGGATCATAAGCGAAATTTTAAGCTTTAACCCTTCCGGAAGAAAAACCTCGCTGTCATGCGCTTTAAAAGCCATAAACGAAATATGGCGCAAAAGAGCCGTCGTATTTTTAATTTCAGATTTTCTCGATGAAAATTATGAAAAAGATTTGGCGATTACCGCAAAAAGACACGATCTGATATGCGTTAGAATTTACGACGAGCGCGAAAATAAAATTCCTAAAGCCGGCCTTATAGAAATGCTTGATCCCGAAACGCAGGAAATTTGCGTTGTCGATTCCTGCGCGGCCGCCGCCGGCTTTGAAGAAAGAAATAATATTTTTCTTGCAAAAACAGACAAAGCTTTTAAGAAAGCAAAAGTTGACGTAATAAATTTAAACGCAAAAGACTCCTATGTAAAACCGCTGATAAGATTTTTTAAAGAAAGAGAAAGACGCAAAGCGTTAGGTTAAAACACAGTGAAAAAAAACATAATAATTTTATTTTTAAGCCTATTTTGTTCAGCTGTTTGCGCAGCGGAAAATATTACCGCTAAAACCGACAGAGATAAAGCTTATATCGGAGACGTTATAGACGTGCAGATAACGGCGCAATTGCCTGCCGGAGCATATATTACGGCCGATCAAAGCGCGCTGTTTAAAGATTTTGATATTTTGAGTTCGCAGATAAAGCGCGTTTCTTTTGAGCCTAACGAATACGTTTTAAACTATAAAATAGCCGCATATAAAACCGGAAAATTAAACATAGAATCCGTAGGCGTGTATTATGAAGACGCCGGCGGCGCGGGCAAAGCGTTTTTTACGCCGCCGCTGTCTGTTGAAATTATTCCTTCTTTGACCGCAGACGACAAAGATATCGCCGACATCAAACCTCTTTCCAAATTAAAAATCAGCAGGGAAAATTTTTTCATCATGGCGCTTTTGTTTTTTGCCGTGCTCGTTTTATTTATTTACATATTGGTAAATCTTCCAAAGAAAAAAGAAATTGCAGTTGAAGCGGAAGTTGATCCGCGCAGCAAGGCTTTAGAAGATTTGGAAAAGCTTTTTACATCCGGAATAAAAGAAAAAGATATAAGACTTTTTTATTATGCGATGTCTGGCATATTGAGAACTTACGTTTCAAAAAAATACGCTTTTGACGCTATGGAAATGACGACTTCCGAATTTTTTGAAGCTATGAAGAAGCGTCTGACTTCCGACGTAAATTTAAACGAGTTTAAAAATTATTTAAGAGTTTTTACTCTTGCCCGTTACGCCGGTTTTAAACCAAAAGAAAATGAAATTGAAAACAGTTTTTCTTACACTAAAAATCTGTTGGAGTTATTATGAGATTTGCTGATCCGGAATACGCGTTTATACTTGCGGCAGTTTTAGCCGCTTTGGGAATATATGAATTTATAAGCGCAAAAAAGCGTTCGGCTTACGTTATTTTTCCCAAAACGTCGTTTTTTTCGGGTCAACCCGGCGCAGTGAGAAATTATCTCCGAAAAGCGCTGAAAGTTTTGCAATATGCGGCTTTGATTTTGCTGATAACAGCTATTGCCCGTCCGCAAGAGGGCAAGATTTTAGATCATTCCACTGACGAGGGAATAGACATAGTTATAGCTTTGGATACTTCCACAAGCATGAAAGCCGTCGATTTTAAGCCTTTAAACAGAATGGACGCGGCAAAACAGGTAATAGAAGAATTTGTAAAAAACAGACCTAACGACCGCGTCGGGCTTGTAATTTTTGCAGGGCTTGCTTTTACGCAGTCTCCTCTTACTACGGACAAAGATTCTCTTGCAAAATTTATCAAAAATATAGAGATAGGAGACACCGGACTTGACGGGACGGCTCTGGGTTCGGCTATAATGACGTCGGTAAACAGGCTTAAAAACAGCAAAGCTAAAAGCAAAGTTATAATTCTTGTTACGGACGGCAACAACAATATGGGAGAAATAGATCCGCTTACCGCCGCAAAAATCGCAAAGAAATTCGATATGAAAGTTTATACTGTCGGAGTAGGAAATCCCGAAGGCGGCCTTTACGAAATTGACGATCCTTTTTTTGGAAAAAGAGAAGTGCGTCATACTTCCGACGGGATAAACGAAGACGCTTTAAAAGAAATATCCAAGATAACCTCAGGAGAATATTTCAGGGCGCAAAACAGACAATCTTTTGAGTATGTTATGAAAAAAATAGATTCTCTTGAAAAAAATGAAATAAAGAAACTCAATTTTACGGTTTATAACGAACTCTATAAGCGTTTTGCATTTGCGGCTTTTATCATTTTGCTTTTGGTTTTAATACTTGAAAACACGTGGCTGAGAAAATTGCCTTAAAGACGGATATACGGGTATCAGTTCTTGCGCTTATCCGCGCGGATATTTTGAGGATAAAAAATGTTTGTCGATAAAAATTATTTATTATTATTGCTTATAATTATACCGCTTGCCGCCTGCGGAATTTTCTTTTTTAAAAAAAGGAAAAAAGATCTGGCTTTGTTTGTTTCTCTTGCCAATCTTTCTTCTTTAAGCAATGTAAATATTGCGGTATATGCGTTAAAATACATGCTTATATGCGCCGCTTTCGTTTTTATTATTCTTGCGCTCGCCCGCCCGCAGTACGGCGACAAGCCGCAGGAAGTTAAAAAAGAATATTCCGAAATAATAATGGCGCTTGATATATCAAAAAGCATGCTTGCGCAGGATATAAAGCCAAGCAGGCTTGAGCGCGCCAAAGCCATTTTGATGAGGATCATTGAAGAAAACGCCGGAGAAAAAATAGGAATTATAGTTTTTGCCGGAACGGCGATGTGGCAGTGTCCGATGACTTTTGACATTGACGCTTTAAAAATGTTTTTTGAAGATATACGGATCTCGTCTTTGCCTATGGGGGGAACGCAGATAAGCGGCGCGATTAACCTTGCGGCCAAATCCGTTGCGGCTGCTCCGGCAAAAAGCAAAGTTTTGATTTTAATTTCAGACGGAGAAGATCACGATTCAAAAATAAAAGAAGCTTTGGCAAACGCGAAAAAAAGCGGATTGCGCATTATTACGGTCGCAATAGGCACCCGCGCCGGCGCCCCTATCCTTTTAAAAAATTCCATAGGTCAAAATCTTGATTATGTCAGAGACAGAAGCGGACAGGTCGTAATGACAAAAGTAAACGCCGGGCTTTTAAGCTTGGTCGCAAAAGAAAGCGACGGAAAGTATTTTGAATGCGCAAGCGCAAAAGACATTTCCGGCGATCTTGTAAAAGCCGTTAAAGATATTGAAAAGAATAAAGACGGTTCCGTCGAACAAAACAATAAATACGACAGATTCCAAATATTTTTGTTTGCGGCTTTTATACTGCTTATAGCCGAAACGCTTGTAGCGGCGATTTTGAGGAAAAGAAAATGAAACTAAAAATAGCGGCCGCATTATTTGTTATTTTGCTTGCGGCTTTAACGGCTTTTATTATAATTTCAAACGAGAAAATATCCGGCGTAAATTCCGCCATAGACGAGTTTGATAAAGGCGATCTTAAAAAAGCTTCCGGCATATTGGAAAAAAAGCTTGAAGAAAAACCCGGAGATTACGAAGTTTTAAAAAGAGCTGCCGGCGTCGATTATAAGTCTGGAAAATATGCGCAGGCTGCTGAAAAATACAATGAAATTCTAAACATTGCGGGACTTAAAGATAAAGAAAAATCAGAAATATTATATAATCTCGGCAATGTAAAATTTAAAAGCGGCGATTTAAAAAACGCCGCGGCTATGTACAGAGAAGCTTTAAAGCTTGACCCTGAAGACAAAGACGCCAAGCGCAATCTTGAACTTGTTTTAAAGCTTCTGGAACGCAAAAATAATAAGGATACAAACAAAGATAAAGGCAAGGGGAAGGACAAAGACAAAAGTAAGGGAAAAGACAAAAACAAAGATAAGGACAATGGCAAAGAGAAGGGCGAGGACAAAGACGAAGAGAAGAGCAAGAATAAAGACGAAGACGAAGAAAAGAACAAAGATAACAAAGAAAACAAAGAAAACAAAAACGACAACAGCGAAAACAAAGAAGACAAAAACGACAAAGACAACAAAGACAACAAAGACAAAGACAGCAAAGACAAAGACAGCAAAGACAATGAAGGCAACGACAAAAATAAAGGCAAAGATAAAGATAATAAACGCGGTCAAAACACACAAAACGGCGGAGCCGGCAGGAGCGTAAAGGAAGAACTTGAAAGAAATGAAAAGCAGCAAAGACAAAACGAACTAAGGCGCGAGGATGCAAAAGATAAAGAGCAGCAAGCCCAAGAAAAAGCAAATGAAAGCGCGCAGGATAAAAAAGACGCGCTTCAAAAACAAAAAGAGCTTGAAAAAGAATTAAAGGATCTCGACGGTAAAAACGATTCGCAGTCGCAGAGCAGAAAAGAGGAACTCAAAGAAGAAATAGAAAAACAAAAACAAGCCGCAAAAGATGCTGCAAACGAAGAAGAAGAAAACAAGAACGAAGCCGAAAAACAAAAACAAGCGGCCTCAGAGCTTCAAAAAGAACAAAAAGAGCTTGAACGCCGTCAGCGAGAACTTGAGAAACAGCTCGACAAGGAAAATAAAAGTAAAAATAATAATAGCGGCGGGCAAAAGAAAGGCATAGCTCCGGAGCGCAAACTTCCGCAACGCAAGCTTCCGGAGAAAAACGATAAACAGTACGGAACCGTCAACACGATACTGAATTATTATAATGAAGCAGATAAAAGGTCGCTTAGAATGAAAGACAGCAAAGACGCGGCTGTCGTAGGGAGTCCTGATAAAGATTGGTGATTTGCCCTGACGGGAAATAAGAATTACCTTGCCGCGCTTTGCGCGCAAAAATTAACGATAATGTTTTATACGGGAGCTGTAAGATGAAAAGTAAACATAAGAAATTAATAATAGCGGCAGCTGCGCTTATATTGTCGGCGGTAAACGTTTTTGCCGACGAAATATCCGTGTCGGCTTCGGTTGATAAAAGTTCTCTGCCGCTAAACGAATATTTTACATATTCGGTAACGGTAAGCGGGGACTCTTCAAATCTTCCCGAACCCCAGCTTGGAGCAATGCCGGATTTCAACAAATACGGCACGAGAAGATCTCAGAATATGTCTATTATAAACGGCAAAATGAGCGCAAGCATCACTTTCAGTTATACTCTTGCTCCAAAAGCCGCCGGAAAGTTTTCTATTCCTCCCGCCGTCATCACGCATAAAGGAAAAACTTATTCCACCATGCCGGTTGAAATTGAAGTTGAAAAAGCGCAGAGTTCTCAAACTTTACCAAATCCGCAAACGACGAAAAAACCCGCTCCGGCGGCTTCCGGCGCAAACGCAAAACAGCGTCCGGCAGAGTCAGGCAGGGCTTTTGTAAAAGCTTCCGTGAACAAAAAAAACGTCTATGAAAACGAAAAGCTCGTCTATACTTTTTCTTTTTATACAAACGTCAATCTTGCGGCAAATCCTGAATACGCTCCTCCCTCTTTTGCAGGTTTTTGGAACGACGGTTCTTATCCGTCAAACAGATATGAAAATATAGACGGCGCGCAGTATCTTGTAAACGAAGTGGCAACCACGCTTTATCCTTTGGAAAGCGGAAGCAAAGTTATAGGTCCTGCGACCGTAAAAATAGCCGTTATGGATCTTTCCGTTCCCGACGATTTTGACAGCCTTTTTAGCATATTTGCAGGAGCAAGAAGAGAAGTGAAAACCCTGACGTCCGACGAGATCAAAATTAACGTTTTGCCTTTGCCGGAATCCGGAAAACCTGCAGATTTTAGCGGCGCGGTTGGAAATTTTACTATTAAGGCTTATGCCGATAAGAAAGAAGCCGCGGTTAACGAGCCGGTAACTCTTACGGCGGAAGTTTCGGCCGTGTCGCAAAAAGGTAATTTAAAAAGCGTGTCTTCGGTTGTTTTTTCTCAGGATTCTTCTTTTAAAAAATACGATTCCATAGTTTCTAAGGAAACCGCTCAATTAAAGGAATTTAAAATCATACTTGTCGCTTATACGCCGGGAGAAAAAGAAATACCGCCGGTCAAACTGTCGTTTTTTAATCCGGACAAAAAAGTTTACGAAACCGTTTTGACGCAGCCTATTAAGATAAATATTACCGGCGAGGCCGTTTTGGGACAACAGGATTTGCAGGAAGGCGGGCAAATAACAAAGATAGGAAGCGACATAAATTACAATAAAAATCTGACGAGCGTAAAATCGTACTGCGGTTATTTCGTTGAAAACAAGAATTTTTATATTTTGTTTATTCCTTTTGTATTATTATTTTTTGTTTCTGCAGTCTACAGAATCCTTAAAAATAAAAACGTGAAATTTTCGGTTTACAATTCAAAAAAACCGTCTTTTAACGGCGCGTTAAAATATTTGGAAAAAGCTTCGCATGAAGCCGATAAAAACAATGCGGAAGCTTTTGTCGCTTATATTTACAAAGCCGTCCAAGAAGCTGTCTGCGCAAAAAGCGGCGTCGGACGCGATAAGTTGACCGGCGCCGGCGCTGCGGAGAAAATTTTACGGGAAAGCGGAGTTTCCGACGACATTATAAATAAAACGCGCGATATTTTTGCGCAAATGGAGTTCTATAGATTTGCTTCAATAAAAGCCGACGGCAAAGCCGCGTCCGACTTAAAGCGTCTGGCGCAAGATATAATCGGGAGTTTGAGGAAATAATATGAAAAAATATTTTATCGCGTTTTCTTTTGTTTTTTTTGCGGCGGCGGCTTATGCGCAAAACGCCTATGAAAGCCAGCTAAAAAATGCGCAAACAGATTTTCAAAACGGCAATTACGCAAAAGCCGCGTCCGTTTACGAAAGTCTTATAACGGTTGAAAAAATTAATAATCCTTATATTTATTATAATTTGTCAAACGCTTATTACAGAGCCGGAGATACAGGCAAAGCCGCGCTTAATATAAGGAAAGCTTACAGGCTTGCTCCAAGGGACAAAAATATAAGAGCAAATCTTGCCTTTATTGATAAAGCCGCAGGCGAGCCGGAATCGCAATCTTTGTTTTCCGGAAACTTCTTGTCTTTAAATGAATTAAGCGCTGCGGCAGCTGTTTTTATAATCGCGTTTTTGTCTCTTTTTTCTATTTTTTTTATTTCAGGAAAAAAGTTTTTTAAAAAAGCGGCTTATGGCGCATTGATTGTTCTTATGCCTTTGATTCTTGCTTCTTATTTTAAAATAAATTCTGAAATTATCAACAAAGAAGCCGCCGTTTTAAAAGTGTCTGTCGTCAGAAGCGGACCTGCCGTTTCAAGTCCGGAACTGTTTTCCGTTCCGGCGGGACGCAAAGCGATAATTCTTGCAAGCAACGGAACATGGTCGGAAATTAAAATAAAATCCGGATCGGAAGATTTAACCGGCTGGATAGAAACCGATCATTTAGGCGCCTTTAACTAACACAGACTTCGTCTGTTTTAATGGGATTGGCAGCTGGCGCTTGTTTTTGTCAGACTTTGTCTTTGTTGTCATTCTCGCGTTTTTAATATTTGTTTTTCCTAAGCAGCCTGCATCCGAGTGTCTTTATCAGGTGGGAATCCAAGTTTACTAAAAAATTCTGTCAAACGAAGTCTGTTTACATTGCGTTTTTAAAAGAAATAATGTTAGAGACTATAATTAATATTAAAAATGGATTCCCATTTTCATGGGAATGACAGACACAAATAAAACAGACATTGTCTGTGTTCCCATAAAACAGGCGAAGCCTGCAAGTTTACTAAAAAATTCTCTCAGACAGCTTTCGGCTGTTTTATAAAAACAGACGCAGTCTGAAAAGAAATAATGTTAGAGACTATAATTAATATTAAAAATGGATTCCCATTTTCATGGGAATGACAGACACAAATAAAACAGGCGAAGCCTGTCCCATTTTCATGGGAATGACAGACACAAACAAAATAGGCGCAGCCTGTCCCATAAAACAGACGAAGTCTGTTAATTGACTAAGAAGCGTATAACTATATGAAAACGCAGCGGACTTTATATATCGGCCATTCCTGAAAACCCGCAGATTTTGTATTTAATCTGCCCGATCTTATGCGGAGCTCTTATGCAAAATATTGAAAAACGTATTTTTGAATATCTGTATAAAAACCTGAGCCCCAAACGTTTTGAGCATTCTTATCAAACGGCAAAACTGTCCGTTGAACTTGCTTTAATTTACGGAGCCGACGCTTTAAAAGCGCAGACGGCAGCTCTTTTGCACGATTGCGCAAAGTCAAAGAAAGATTTTGAACTTATTTCTTTTTTTGACGGCGCAAAACCGCGCTTTAAATATTTTAAAGAAATAAAAGAATATTGCCCGCAGCTCTTGCATTCTTATGCCGGCGCAGTGATAGCAGACAAGGAGTTTGGTATAAAAGACAAAGACATTTTAAACTCCATAGCAAATCATACCTTAGGAAGAAAAAACATGAGTTTGCTTGAAAAAATACTTTTTGTCGCCGACGCCATTTCTTACGACAGAACCTGTTTAAAAGCCTCAAAAACGAGAAAGCTTGCAAAAATAAATTTTAACGGAGCTTTTAAAAACGTGATGGCGGGCAAAATAGAATATGTTATCGCTTCGGGAAGCTGGCTTTGCCCGCTGGCCGTCGATACTTGGAATTATTATGCGCTTAAATAAAATCAGAAAGAGCCTTTTATGGATCAATATAGCGCTTGCCGCGCTTTTTGCCGCGGTCGTTTTTTCTTATGCGCGCATGTGCTTAAACGACGATATAAGCAAAAAGATTTTTGAAAGAAAACCTCTTAAATTTTCAATTCTCATTTACGGAACGGAAAAACTTTATCCCGAAAGGCTCGAAGCTTTTCTCGTTTCCTACGAAAGAAAAACTAATCTTTTAAAAGTTATTTCCATTAATACCGACATGGTGGTTTTTGATAAAAAAATGATAGCCAAAAGTCTTAAACGCTCTTTTTTTGAAACGGCAAAAAAAGACGTAAATCTTGCCGCGGCCAATTGCTATACAAGTATGTTCGGGCTGGTTGACAATACGTTTAAATCCGATTTTTATCTATGCGTTGATTACGAGACTTTTTTTAAAATGTTTGCCTCTGACAATGAAATGAAACCGCTTATAATGAAGAGTAACTTTGCAAACAGGGATCTTGAATGCTTAAACCAGCTTGAAATTTTTGAAAGAGCCGTTAAATCGCTAAATAACGACGCGTGGTCAAATATAACAAGATTTCGCAAATATTCCGCTTTAGTTAACTCAAATCTTTCAAAAGCCGCGCGGTTTAATTTCATAATGCATTTCCGTTTTAACAATAATACGGTAATGTTTGCGGATTTGCCGGCAAAATATTCAAAGAGAGTTGAGCCGGATAAACTCAACATATCAAAATTTCTTTCTTTTGTGTATTATCGAGAATATAAAAACGATTCGGCTAAAAATGCGGCTATCAATTCTCAGGAAGGACATCATTACGATACGAAACTCAATCCTTATAATGCAAGCGGTTCTATAGAAATTAAGAACGCTTCCGGCAAACCCCGCATGGCCGAAAAAGCAGCGTGGCTTTTAAGAGATAAAAAGTTTGACGTTTTGGAATGGAGCAATTCTAATCTTATTTATGAAAAGACGCTGATAAAAGATTATAAGGGGGATTTTGCCAAAGCCTTAAAAATGTCCGAAATTCTGCGCGCCGGTAAAATTATCATTTCGTATAATTCTCAGACTTTTTACAGTACTTGCGTATTTGCGGGACAAGATTGCGAAATTTACGATAAGTACGACAAAAAAACTGTCGCGGCAAAAGTCTGATAAAAACAAAGAGGAACAAATGAAAAAAAACGATTTTTACGTTTTAGCCCTAAAAGCCGCAAAAATTGCCCAAGACAAAAAAGCCGGCGATACGCTGATACTTGACGTAAGGGATTTAACGGCCGAGTCCGATTATTTTGTGATAGCTACGGCGCAGTCTTCTCCTCAGATAAACGCCGTGTGCGATGAAATAGAAAAAATTTTTAAAGAAGAAAGCGTTCCTGCGCTTAGAAGAGAAGGCGTTTCTTCTTCTTCGTGGCGCGTTATCGATTACGGCGGGCTTGTAGTTCACGTAATGTCTCCTTTGGTAAGAGAAACTTATAAACTTGAAAGGCTTTGGGACGGCGCAAAGAACGTAAAGTTTAAAGATTCTCCCGTTTTAAAAATCATAAAGCCGCAGCAGATAAAAGAACTGGAAAACGCTTTTGAAAAAACCGTTAAAGAAAGCCAAAAGCGCGTAACTGAAGTTCTTGAAACCGGAGAAGAGAAAGTAAGGAAAGCCGTTGCCGAGGGAACAAAAAAAGCGCTCCAAACGAAAAAAACCGTTCAAAAAGTTTCAAAAAAAGTGTCAAAACAAGTCAAAGAGAAAGTAAAAAAAGCAAAAAAAATGGCTTTTGCATTTGAAAAAGGCGTAGAAGCTTTTAAAAACACTCTCTTTGGCGCAGATAAAAAGAAAAAGGCAAAAAACAAAAAGTCTGTTAAAGTAAAAATAAAAAAGACAAAATAAAACAGCCCACACTTTTGCCGGTTTAAATTTGCATATTTTGCGCCGCCTCCGGCGGTATTTTAGACAAAATTATGCTAACACTACGTCAAGAAAGGATTTTGTACCTATTAGAATTATCTCACATCTTGCTGCGGGCGGCAATTCACCTGTCATCACCCCGCATAAAAACAGACGCATAAAAACAGACGAAATACAAACAGACGAAGTCTGTCTCATGAAAACGGGAAACCATTTTTGTTGCAGAATGTTTCTATCGGGAATCTGGCGGAAGTCTTCAACGGCAAAAAATGAATCCCCGCCCGATAGAAACACTCAGGCGCAGGCGCTTAGGAATAAAAGAACATTGAAACTGGGGGCAAATCGCGCCGTTGCTTTGGCGAGATTTTTTTGATATAAAAACAAGGTAAATGGAAGCGTTGTAAAATAAAAGAGTTTCAGCCTGCCGAGCAGTTGTTTTCCGAAAATTCTATCCTCAATCTTTTACTTTAAGCAAATAGCGGACATTATTTTTATAGGGTTGCTCTTATCATAGGCGTTTTGTTGCAGCCGCGCCGTATTTAAAGAGGAAGTTATGATAAAAAAATTTAAGCTTGTCAATGTTGGCGCAGTTTGTCTTTTCTTTTGTTTTCAATTGTATGTTTTAGGCTGCTCGTCTAAGAAATCGTCTCCGGAAAGAGCCGCGCGCGTAAACGTTTTGCGGATAGATGCTTCGTCAGTTTCAAACAGTTTGAGTTTTAGCGGCACTTTTGAAGCGCAGAAAGTTACCGACGAGAGTTTTTTAATACCCGGGACAGTTTTAAAGATAGACGCCGCTGAAGGCGATTATGTAAAAAAAGGACAGATCCTTGCGCAGCTTGACGCTCAGGTGTATGAAAAGGCTTTGGAAGCCGTCAACGCTAAAGCCGCGCAGGCTCAGGACGCTTATAACAGGTATCGTCCGATTTTTGAACGCGGGAATTTGCCGGAAGTAAAAATGGTTGAAATAGAAACTATGAAAAAAGAAACCGAGTCCGCTCTTGCAATAGCTCAAAAAGAACTTCAAAATTGTTATTTAACGGCCGCGCGCGACGGGTATATAAGCAAAAAATACGCCGAAGCCGGAGACAGCGTTTTTCCGGGACAAAAAATTTTCAAACTTATGTCTATAGACAAACTCTACGCCGTAATTTACGTTCCCGAAAAAGATATGGCGGAAATTAAAAAAGGAGCCGATGCCGTCGTCAGCGTATCAGGCGCAGACGAGCGTAAAATCAAAGGGAAAGTAGTTAGCGTCGGGGTTTTTGCCGACATATTGTCGCGCGCTTACGGCGTTAAAGTTCTTATAGACAACAGCGGTCAAAATTTGCTGCCGGGCATGCTTTGCATGGTAAACGTTTTGCGCAGCGACGGCAAATCCGGACAAATAATAATTCCGGCTGCTGCGGTAAAACTTGACGTCGACGGCGGCCGTTACGTCTATTGCGTCAATGAAGAAACAAAAAGAGTTTTTAAGCGCCCCGTCGTTTTGGGCGGTTTTGCCGGCGAGGGAATAAGCGTTTTATCCGGATTAAGCGTCGGAGACTTAATAGTAAGCGAAGGCGTTCAAAAACTTGAAGAAGGCGTTTTAACGGAGTACAAATAATGTCCGGTCAGAAAAAATCAATTATAGAGCTTGCTTTAATTTACAGACAGATCCCTATAGTTTTAGCGGGTTTTCTCTGTCTTATAGGCGTGTATTCTTTTTTTACCATGTCAAGACAGGAATTTCCGGAATTTAAAGCGCGGCAGGGGCTTGTGATAGCGGCATACCCCGGCGCCTCTTCCCAGCAGGTTGATTTGCAGCTTGCCAAACCTCTTCAGGATTATCTTTTCGGATACAAAGAAATCAACAGAAAGAAAACGTATTCGGTTTCAAAAGAAGGGCAGACCGTAGTTTTTGTATCCGTTGCCGACGACGTTGAAAATCCCGACGTTTTTTGGTCTAAGCTGAGGCTTGGGCTGCAGGAATTTAAATCTTTGCTTCCCCATCAGGTGATTTTGCTTATCGGAGATAATAATTTCGGCGACGCTTCCGCAATGCTTTTTTCTTTAACTTCGCAAAAGAGAACTTACAGAGAGCTTGAAACATATCTTTCTAAACTTGAAGATATGCTCAGGCGCAATGAAAAAGTTTCGCAGATAAAGCGTTTCGGCGTTCAGAAAGAAAAGATCATTATCCGCGTCGATTCAGACAAAATGGCTTATTACGGAATAAATCCTTCTCTTATAGCCGGAGCTTTAGAGCTTGAATCTCTTGCGGGTTACGGCGGAGAAATAGTTTCGGGAGATTTA
>JAISRM010000276.1 GCA_031273645.1 Endomicrobium sp. | reverse complement strand
TTCAATCTCGGAAGCAAGCGTATAAGCGTTTATTTCTTTCGTATATCCGCCTATGGCTTCTATGTCTTCGTTTGTTATATTTTTTTTAGAGGCCGCAAAGAGAGAAATTTTTTCTATCTCGTTTGCAATCTGCAGCAAATCCTGACCGTTTTCTTCTTTTATCATTTCTACCGCTTCAAGAGAAACGCTCTGCTTTCTTTTTGCAAATTCATTTTTTATAAAAGCGCCTACCTGATTTTCATAAAGTTTCATGCAATTTACAGCCTGAGAGGACTTGCTTTTTGAACAGGCGGAAAAAATTTCTTTCAGCGCGCTTTTTGGAGGCGTTGGATATTTATTCGGATGTTTGCCGACTATTTTGCAATTGGGGCAAAGTAAAACGAGGACAGACGCGGCGTTTGGATTTTTGACGTAGTTTGACAAACCTTCAAAATTTTCCTCTTCGAGCTCAGAGTTAATTTCGTCCATATTTTTTACAATGATTAAGCGTTTCTGGCTTAAAAACGGCAGAGTTTCAAGAGCGTTTAAAATTTCAGACGCAGCAGAGTCGGCAAGATAAAAAATTTCTTTGTTTAATTCGTCGGCGCCGACCGCCGCGGTAATTTCCTGCAAAAATTTATCTATAAAATAAGTTTCATTGCCTGCAAGCAAATATACCGGCGACAAATCCCCGCCGCTTATTTTAAAATCTCCGGATTGTATAAAAGCCATTTTAAAATCCTATAGACTCAAGGGTTTATATCGGAACTTTTTTTTCAGAAACGCTGCTTACCGAGCCGAACCCTTTTATCGTTCTTTTTACTATATTTCTTGCAAGCTTTTCCCAGATTATCTCTCTGGCTTCGTCTTCGGTCATGCCTTCTCCCATCGCCCCTTTAGTGGCGTCAAGATATATCTGTATGCCTTCAAGGTTAGGTTCCGTCCACAAAGTTACGTTATTTTCTTTATCCACAAAAGAAACGCTTACTATAATCCAAAGTTTATATTGTTCCACAATCATATTGGCGTCGTAAGTCAAAGGCTGCAAAATATATTTTTTTATTTCCGCAGTTAAAATGCCGTCGGATTCGCTTTCGGCGTTAACTACGGAAAGCCTTCCGTCGCGCATTATTTCGTCTATAACGGCGTTTGTAAATTTTGTCTCAAGGGAAAACTGATTTGTTTTATTTACAAAAGGCCTGATGTAAACTTTTTTAATATGCTCCGGCAAAATCTGCGGAGCAGGCTCGTAAACTGAAGCGCATGAAGCTGCAAGCAAAACAAAAGAAAACAAAAATAAAAAACTTTTTTTCATAATCTCTCCTATTTAACGACAACGGTAACAATTTTATCCTTCACATAAATAAATTTTAAAATCTGCCTGTCTTTAAGATTAACGCCTATTTTATCGTCGGAAATTACGGCGGCCTTTATTTCTTCATCTGAAGCGCCTGAAGGAACCGTAATCGTCCCCTTTAATTTGCCGTTGATTTGAACCGGCAATTCCATTTCGTCAAGCTTTAAATATTTTTCGTCGTAAGAGGGCCACGACGCATTTGAAACAAATCCTTCCCCTGCGATGTTTTGCCATATCTCTTCGCAAAGATGAGGAGTAAAAGGCGACATCAATAAAACGACGGTTTTATAGGCTTGCAAAGAAATTCCGTCGTCGTTAGAATGATATTTATAAGCATACAAAGCGTTGACAAGTTCCATCACCGCAGAAATTGCCGTATTAAACTGAAATTCTTTTTCTATGTCGCCGGTTACTTTTTTTATCGTACGATGAGTTATTCTTAAAAGTTCGGCTTTATCTTTATCGCAAGCCTGCCGCCCTGATTTAGTATTTACCAAATCCGCCAAACGCCAGATTCTGTTGATAAACCTAAAACACCCTTCTGCTCCTTCGGCTGACCAGTCCAGCTGCTTTTGCGGAGGCGCGGCAAAAAGAATAAACAGTCTTGCGGTGTCTGCGCCGTACTTTTCAACTATTTCGTCGGGACTAACTGTATTTCCTTTAGACTTAGACATCGCGCTGCCGCCTAAAGTTACCATTCCTTGCGTTAAAAGGTTTGTAAAAGGCTCGCTGCCTTTTGCAAGCCCTAAATCTCTCATGACCTTATGCCAAAATCTCGAATAAATTAAATGCATGCAGGCATGCTCTATTCCTCCGATATATTGATCGACGGGCATCCAGTAATTAAGCTCTTTAACGTCGAAAGGAGCTTTATCGTTATGCGCGTCGCAATATCTTGCATAGTACCATGACGAATCGACAAAAGTGTCCATAGTGTCTGTTTCTCTTTTAGCGTCGGCGCCGCATTTATGGCATTTTACGTCTGTAAAAGTTTTGCTCGTTTTTAACGGAGATTCTCCTTCGCCGCTAAATTCAACGTCTTGCGGAAGAGCAACGGGCAAATCTTTTTCATCTACGGGAATTGTTCCGCATTTTGGACAATGTATAAAAGGTATTGGCGTTCCCCAATATCTTTGACGGGAAATCAGCCAGTCTTTAAATTTAAAATTTACGGTCTTTTTGCCAAACCCTTTGCTCTCTATCCATTGAGAAACAACTTCAAAAGCGTCGGTTGATTTTATGCCGTTAAATTCTGCGGAATTTACTAAAACGCCTTCGCCTTCATAAGCCTGCTTTGAAATATCGGAGCCGCCGCCGCTTATTACTTCAATTATCGGCGCGTTATGAGCTTTGGCAAAATCCCAGTCTCTTTGATCGTGAGCGGGAACCGCCATAATTGCGCCCGTGCCGTAACCGGTCAAAACGTAATCTGCCAAAAAAACAGGAATTAAATTTTTGTTAACGGGATTTATAGCTTTAATCCCTTCCAGCTTTACTCCGGTTTTTTCTTTGCTTTGCGAACGCTCAATATTTGATTTTGCATCGGTAGCCGTTATATAGCGCAGCGCTTCATCGTAATTTTTTATATGTTCTTTGAACTCGCCTATAATTTGATGTTCCGGAGCTATCGCCATAAACGTCGCGCCAAAAAGCGTGTCGGGACGAGTGGTAAAAATTTTTAACTTTTTGCCGCTTTCTTTATTGTCAACGGCAATTTCAAAATCAACCTCTGCGCCGAAAGATTTGCCTATCCAGTTTTTCTGCATTGAAAGAACCTGCTCCGGCCAGCCGCCAAGTTCTTTATGCCCTTCTAAAAGTTCGTCGGAATAATCAGTAATTTTTATAAACCACTGCTCCATTTCCTTTTTATCCACGAGGCTTGAGCATCTCCAACACTTGCCGTCTGAAA
This sequence comes from Endomicrobium sp., assembly GCA_031273645.1. GTDB lineage: Bacteria > Elusimicrobiota > Endomicrobiia > Endomicrobiales > Endomicrobiaceae > JAISLV01. The sequence continues at coordinate 123 of JAISRM010000276.1, read as the reverse complement.
CCTGCTCGTTGGCAAGCACCGTATTGCACGACGGACACCAGTTTACTGCGGCTTGTTTTCTAAACACCAGACCCTTTTGCCACATCTTTATAAAAAACCACTGGTTCCATTTATAATATTGCG
>JAISRM010000201.1 GCA_031273645.1 Endomicrobium sp. | reverse complement strand
AATAATGTTAGAAACTATATTAATATTAAACATGGATTCCCATTTTCATGGGAATGACAGACACAAATAAAACAGACGAAGTCTGACGCAGTTTGCCGTTTTTTAGTTTGTCATTGCCGCGTTTTTAATATTCTTTATTCCTAAGCAGCCTGCGCTCGAGTGTTTCTATCGGGTGGGAATCCAAGTTCTGTGTTGTCATTCCCGTGAAAACGGGACAGACTTAGTCTGTATTTTGTCATTCCTGCGAAAGCGGGAATCCATGTTTGCTAAAAATTTTTTGTTTACATTGTGTCTTTAAAAGAAATAATGTTAGAAACTGTATTAATATTAAAAATGGATTCCCGCTTTCGCGGGAATGACAGCGGTGACGATCCCCGCTTTCGCGGGAATGACAACATGCCGCATACTGTCATCTCATAAAACAGACGAAGTCTGTGTTCCATAAAGCAGGCGAAGCCTGTCTGTGTTCCATAATACAGGCGAAGCCTGGATTTAACCGGAGGCAAAAAAGCAAAATGGATTCAGCCGAAATTGTCGCTAAAAGATCTGCAAAAGTAATATACCGCAACGGTGATAAATCCGTAAAAGTTTTTGACGAAGCGTTTTCAAAAGCCGATATACTAAACGAAGCGCTTATACAGGCGCGCGTCGAAGAAACGGGTCTTAATATTCCAAAAATCATAGAGATCATAAAATATAAAGGCAAGTGGGCTATAGTTACCGAATTTATAGAGGGCAAAACTTTAGAAACTATTATGGCCGAAAATCCGGATAAGCAAGACTATTACTTGAATCTTTTTGTAGATTTGCAAATGAGCGTGCATGCAAAAAGATCTCCCAGATTAAGCATGCTTAAAGACAAAATAAACCGCAAAATTTCAGCTACCGAATTAGACGCCACGACCCGTTACGATTTGCATTCAAAGCTTGAAGCCATGCCCAAACACGTTAAAGTTTGCCACGGTGATTACGACCCAAGCAATGTAATAATAAAAAACGACGGCACGCCTTACATTATAGATTGGGCGCATGCGACTCAGGGGAACGCTTCTGCCGACGCCGCAATTTCATATCTGTCGTTTTGCATTTGCGGCAAAAAAGCTATGGCGGAAGAATATTTAAACATTTTTTGTAAAAAAAGCGACACGGCAAAACAGTACATACAAAAATGGCTTCCTATAGCGGCCGCTTCGCAGCTTTTAAAATACGACGGACAAGCCAAAGAAATTCTTTTAAGTTATGTAAATACAGTTGTAATAGGTTAGGAGATCTTCAGTGAGGAAGTTTGACACCACGGTACAGATGTTAAAATATAAAGTTCTTAAAGAAGTTGCGCGAAACGCGTTTGAAGGGACTTTAGTTGAATCTATTTCAGACATTCCTAAATCCATTATTCCGGGGAACAAGGCGTCTTTGCGCTGCTGCGTTTATAAAGAGCGCGCCATTTTGTCTGAACGCGTAAAGCTTGCTATAGGCGGGGATAAAAGAAATCCTAACGTTATAGAAGTTATCAACATAGCCTGCGACGAATGTCCCGCCGGCGGATACAATATAACTTCGGCATGCCGCGGATGCATAGCCCATCAATGCAAAGAAGCCTGCCCTAAAGACGCAATAATGTTTGACCGCGACCAAAAAGCCTATATAGACAAATCCAAATGCATTGAATGCGGTCTCTGTTTTAAAGCCTGCCCTTACAGCGCGATAGCAGATTATAAACGCCCTTGCGAAAAAGCCTGCAAAGCAAAAGCCATATCTATGGGACAAGAAAACGAAGCCGTCATAAATAACGATAAATGCGTTTCGTGCGGAATATGCATATATAAATGTCCTTTCGGCGCTATTATGGACAAATCTTTTATATTAAATCTTATAGATATAATTAAAAAAAGCGAAGGAAATACAAAGTATAAAGTTTATGCCGTTGTGGCTCCCGCCGTCGCCGGACAGTTTACTTACGCTTCGTATGCGCAGGTCGTAAGCGGTTTAAAAAAATTAGGTTTTTACAAAGCGGTTGAAGCCGCTTTAGGCGCCGATATGGTCGCCTATAAAGAAGCGCAGGAACTTAAAGAAAAAGGTTTTCTTACAAGTTCATGCTGTCCGAGCTTTGTAAGCTATATAAAGAAGCATTATCCGGATATGCTTAAGCACGTTTCAGAAAATCTTTCGCCTATGGCTACAATTTCAAAATGCATAAAAGATAAAGATCCCGACGCAAAAGTCATTTTTATAGGTCCCTGCACGGCAAAAAAAATGGAAATACAGCTGCCGCAAGTAAAAGAATACGTCGATTGCGCGGTAACTTTTGAAGAGCTTCAGGCTCTTTTCGACGGGCGCGGAATAGAAATAGAAAAACTTGAAGGTCAGGATATGGAAGACGCTTCTTATTTCGGCAGAATATTTGCAAGAAGCGGCGGTCTTGCCGAAGCCGTAAAAGAAGCTTTGGCGGAACAAAATTCTTCAGAGTTTTCTTATAATCCCATAAGCTGCAGCGGGTTAGACTCATGCAAAGCCGTCATTTTAAAAGCTTCAAGAAAACTTTTAACAGAAAATTTTGTCGAGGCAATGGCTTGTCAGGGCGGCTGCGTAAGCGGCGCAGGCTGCATACATTACGGCGATAAAAACAGGCGCGACGTTGACAACTACGCCCAGAAAGCCGGCAAAAACATATCTGAATCAATATCAAAAACAGAAATCTGACCAAATAAATAAATTTTTATCAATTTATTATATATGAAATACAGTTTTATACAATCAATTTTTTAACAAAATCAATTTGACGGGAAATCTGTAATTTCATATAATTCTTTCACATAATTTATTTAAAAAATAAACTTATATTAAAAACAAGGGGCATAAATGAAAAAATTATTTTTGGCGGCTGTTGCAGTATTGTTTGCGGTTACGGCGTCTTTTGCAATAGAACTTAGCCTTGCAGGGCTTGGTGTTTCAGTAAAAGGAGGGACTTTTCTGGGTTCAGACAGAAATAATTTTGACGATTTGTCTTCAGAATACAGAGATTATTTAATTGCTTCTGGTTATAATTTAAGAAGCTATGACTCGACAGGTTTCAGCGGCGGGGGAATAGATATTTTTTATGAATATCAAATTGCCGCTAAGCAGTCTGTAGTTTTAAGTATAGGATATACTTACATAGACGATAACGAATATGGGTTTTGGGGGTTTGCCTCAGAATACAACAGTTATGGCAGCGGAGTTTGGAACAGATATACAGAGGAAGAAGACATAAAAATAACATCCAAAGCTTCGGCAATACCGTTAAATATTTATTATAAATATGCAGCTGCAAGAAAATTCAATATATCCGCAGGCTTTGGAGTAAATATTATCTCAAACAAATTTGAGTATACGCGTGATATGTGCTATATATATGAGAGCAATGATCCTTCCAACGACTATACTGACTATATACGCAGAGCCGATGCAGATTCTCAAACTGTAATAGTGCCGACCGTAAATATTAATGCAGAATTTTTGATTACAAAATATGTGGGGATATTTGCAAATCTCGGATACGGGTTTAGCGGGAAAGCCGCATATAAAGATTTTTCTGCAGACGGCGACTTATATAGAGATTTTAGCGGAGCTAATATTTATTTTGGAATTAATGTATATCCGTTTGCTTTTAAAAATAAATAAAAAGAACAGATTCATGAAAATGATAGTTGCGGTTGTGTCAGCGCAGTCTTCCTGCTACAAGCTCTGGCGACCAATGGTTTTTTATCAATCTTTCTGCTTCTATCATAAACGCATAACTTTTTAGTGTGAATTTGCGATGACCTTCTTGATGTCGTTTCTGCGCTTTATTGTTGCGTCCTAACCGCCTTGCTATCTCACTTATACTTTTTTCCTTGTTTATCATCGCTACTATTTCATTTCGTTCGTCTTGCGTCAATCTTTCATAGTTTTTCATTCCTATATTTTACTAATTCTACTTTATCCGCGTTATCCGCAATAGCGCCTTTTTATCCACAAAGAGAAAAAGCGCCAAAAAGAGAAACAACGACACGCCCTGCTGCAACTTCTCCTGACTTCGCCCTTTTAGCTCCCCGACAATTTTAGTAATTTTATGATTTTTTCAGTATCACAATCAATTGCGGGTTGAGCAATATATTCTTTATCTCCTATTTGCACAACTCC
>JAISRM010000159.1 GCA_031273645.1 Endomicrobium sp. | reverse complement strand
CAAGAATGTTACAAATAATTTCTGATTTTACTATGCCGCCTTCATACTTTTTTAAAAGCTCCTCAACCTGCTCCTGACTAAATCTTTTTCGCAACTGTTTCATACCCGCCTCCTTATTGAATTTTAGGTATTAAACAGTATCATTTTGATTTTGCATTCTTCCCTTTTTCAGTATCATTTTGATTTTGCGTTGACACAAAAAAACGGCGAATTGAGAAAAATCTGCAAAATATATATAATCTTAAAAATTGTTTAAAGGATCCCTTTCTAAAATGAAAAAAATCATTTCAAATTTATTAAGAAAAATAATAAAAATCTTTGCGCAGCTGTATTATATAGTTGCAAAACCCGACGTTAAAACGGGCGGCTATACGGCTGTTTCGGGAAAAGTTTTAGGTTCTGACGAATTGAAAAACATGATAGACGCCTCGCTTGACATGTGGCTTACGACCGGACGCTTTAACGATGAATTTGAATCGGCTTTTGCGGCTTTTTTAGGTTCTAAATACGCCTTAAGCGTAAATTCCGGCTCTTCTGCAAATTTACTTGCGCTGTCGGCGCTGACATCTCATAAATTAGGAAACAGAAAACTCCAAAAAGGCGACGAAGTTATAACTGTGGCGGCCGGTTTTCCCACGACCGTAACGCCCATAATCCAAAACGGGCTTGTTCCGGTTTTTGTTGACGTTGAACTTGGCAGTTATAATATCTGCGTCCAACAAATAGAAGAATCGCTGACGCCTAAAACAAAAGCCGTTTTTGTCGCGCATACTTTGGGAAACGTTTTTAATCTTGACGCAATTAAAGAAATTTGCGACAAACGCGGGCTTTGGCTTATAGAAGATTCCTGCGACGCTTTAGGCGCAAAATACGACGGGAAACACACGGGAACGATAGGACATATCGGAACTTTCAGCTTTTATCCCGCGCATCACATAACTATGGGCGAAGGCGGAGCGGTAACGACGTCCGATCCGCTGCTTTACAAAATTTTAATGTCTTTTAGAGACTGGGGCAGAGACTGCTGGTGCGCTCCCGGCAAAGACGACACCTGTAAAAAAAGATTTTCTTCCATTTTTGTAAATTTGCCTGCCGGCTACGATCACAAATACGTTTATTCGCATTTGGGATACAATTTAAAAATTACGGACTGGCAGGCCGCCTGCGCTTTGGCGCAGTTAAAAAAGCTGCCGGATTTTATAAATAAACGCAATGAAAATTTTCACTATTTGTACGGCAAACTTTCAAAATATTCCGACTATCTGCTTCTTGCATCGATACCCGAGAAAGCCGCTCCGTCGTGGTTTGGATTTACGATAACCGTTAAAGAAAACGCTAAATTTAAAAAAATTGATCTGGTTAAATTTCTTGAAGAAAACGGCGTCGGAACAAGACAGCTTTTTGCGGGAAATTTGTTAAGACAGCCCGCTTTTACCGATAATGAAATTCCTTTAAGAATAAGAAATTCCGCTCTGCTTTTATCAAATGCGCTTACCGATGAAAATTACAAACTTTTGCCAAATACCGACGTCGTTTTAAATTCTACTTTCTGGATAGGCGTATGGCCGGGACTGCGCAAAAACCAGATCGAACGCGCGGTTAAAAAATTCGACGAATTTTTTGAAAATAAAATATAATAATCAGCTAAAGCAAAAAAATCCTGCATAAAGGCTTCTAAATGAAAATTCTTTTGACCGGCGGCAACGGTTTTGTCGGCAAGAATATACGCGAAAGTTTTCTTGCCCGCAAATACGAAATAACGGCGCCGCAAAGCCGCGAGCTTGATTTAACCGATTCTCAGTCATCCGACGCTTTCTTTAAAAACAAATCGTTTGACGCAGTTTTACATTGCGCCGCAAAGCCCGGACACAGAAATGCAAAAGACCGCTCCGATCTGTTTTATTCAAATATCAGAATGTTTGAAAACCTTGAGCGCCATAAAGATAAATATTTGAAATTTATAAACATAGGCTCGGGCGCGGTTTACGGCGTTTCAGACGATATTTCAAACGCAAAAGAAGAAGATATTTTTAAAAATATCCCCGCCGACGAGCACGGTTTTTGCAAATATGTAATTGCAAAACAAATAGAAAAACTTGACAATTTTACCGACTTAAATGTTTTTGGCATATTCGGCAAATATGAAGATTGGGAAATACGCTTTATTTCTAACGCCGTATGCAAAGCCGTTTACGGTTTGCCGATAACTATAAAGCAAAATAGAAAATTCAGCTACTTATATATAGACGATTTAATGCCTATTTTAGATTTTTTTATAGAAAACAAGCCGAAATTCAAAACTTACAATATTGTTCCCGACGAAAAATACGAGCTTGCGCAATTAGCTCGCATAATACGCGAAATAAGCGCAAAAGACTTAGAGATAAAAATCGCTTCAGACGGATTTGCAAAGGAGTACAGCGGTTCTAACGAAAGGTTAAAATCGGAATTTCAAAGCGTAAAATTTACGGATATTAAAAAAAGCATATTAATGTTGTATAATTATTATTTGCAAATCAAAGAAAACATAGACGCAGCCAAATTACTGACGGATAAATAGAGGATATTTATGAACATTTTAGAAAAAAAAATGGTGGCTACTCTTTCTGACTTAAGGCAAAATCATCACGTAATAGGGATAAAATGCGAGTTTGAATCCGAAGGCACAAGGCTTGAAGAAGCGTTAAGGCTTAAAGAAGTGGTAACAAGAGCAGGCCTTGATTTAACTATAAAAATAGGCGGCTGCGAAGCGCTTAAAGATATGTACGATGCAAGGATAATCGGCGTTAACGCGATAGTCGCCCCGATGATAGAATCCGCCTATGCTTTAAAAAAGTACATACTTTCCACAAAGCTTGCTTTTCCGCAAGAAGAGAGAAAAGAAATTTCTTTTTTGATAAATATGGAAACGATTACCGGATTTAAAAATATCGACGAAATGCTCTCTATTGCCGAAAGCCGCGATCTTACGGGAATTGTTTTAGGACGCGTTGACATGACCGGCTCTATGGGGCTTACCAGAGAAGATATAAATTCCGAAGAAATTTTTGACATTGCCCAAACTCTTGCGCAAAAAGCTCTTAAACACGACAAAAAATTTATTATAGGCGGCGGCGTTTCTTCTCATTCCCTTCCTTTTTTCAAAAAGCTGCCTCAGGGTTCTCTATATAAGTTTGAAACAAGAAAAATAATTTTTAACGCGCAAAAAGCGCTTAACGATCCCAATGCCGACAAAGGAATTCTTAAAGCCGTAGGTTTTGAGCTTATGTGGCTTAAAAATAAAAGAGATTTTTACGGAGCCATTCACAATGAAGACGCTCAAAGAATAGTTATGCTTGAAGCAAGATATAAAAAGCTTATAGAGGAAGCCGGCGGAACATATGCCTGATTATATTTTTGACCTCGACGGAACTCTTGCCGACTCTTCGCATGAAGTAATCAACTGCCTAAAGCTTGCTTTTCAACAGGCCGGATATTATGTTGCAAAAGAGAGATTTTCTTCCGATATTATGGGACCGCCTATGCGGCAGATAGTTAAAAACGCGGCTCCTGAACTTACAGACGAACGCATTATAGAAACAGTAGTTAAAAATTACAGGCAAATTTACGATTACGACGAAAATGACGTAACGAAATTATACGACGGCATATACGATTTTCTTTTATCTGAAAAATCAGCCGGTTCAAAACTGTTTGTAGCCACGTTTAAACCGAAACTTCCCACATCCCGCCTGCTTAAAGCTTTAAAAATAGACGCGCTTTTAGACGACGTATATTGCGTTGACAAATTCGACGTCCCTTTAAGCAAAACCGAAATGATAGAAGACATTGTAAAAAAATATTCTCTTGATAAATCAAAAACATATATGATAGGCGACCGCGACAACGACATAATAGCCGCAAAAGAAGCCGGAGTAAAAGCAGCGGCGGCGCTGTGGGGCTACGGCGACGACAAAACTTTTATAAAAGAAAACGCCGACATAAGCATAAGTCATATAAGCCAATTAAAACGTCTAAAATAAACGCGTTTATAACCGCAATTTTAAATGCAGGCCGCTTAGGAAGAAAAAATATTAATATTTTCGCAAAAAACAGCCTAAGCTGTTGCCCGCGGCAAGCTTGTTAACAATTAAAAATTTATTTCAAATCTAAAAACATAATACAATGATAAAATTATCAGACTATATTGCAAAACGTCTAAAAACTTACCACAAAGTGAAACGTTTTTTTATGGTTTCAGGCGGCGGGGCTATGCATTTAAACGACAGTCTCGGACGCTTCATCTCATATACCGCAAACCATCACGAACAAGCCTGCGCGATAGCTGCCGAAGGCTATGCAAGGGTCAATCAAAATCTTGCCGTAGTCAACGTTACTACAGGTCCCGGAGGGCTTAACTGTTTAAACGGGGTTTTTGGACAATGGACAGACAGCGTTCCGGTTTTATATATTTCAGGACAGGTAAAATATTCCACAACGTTAGCCTCTTGCCCGAAAATTGCGTTAAGGCAGCTCGGCGACCAAGAAGCTGACATTATTTCCGTAGTCAAACCTCTTGTCAAATATGCCGTTAGCGTAACAAATCCAAACGAAATAAAATATCATCTCGACAAAGCCGTTTATGAAGCGACGAGCGGACGTTTCGGTCCTGTATGGCTTGACATACCAATGAACGTACAGTCTGCGATGATAGAAGAAAAAAATCTTAAAGAATTTATACGCCAAGACGATGCTATAGTTAAAAATAACAAACGGCTTAAAATAAATGAAGTTATCAAAAAATTGAAAACTGCAAAACGCCCTTTAATTGTCGCAGGGCACGGCATAAGGCTGTCGGGACAAATCAAAAATTTTTACAAATTGATTAACACGTTAAATATTCCCGTTGTTACGACTTTTAACGGGTTTGACTTATTGCCCTCAGACCATAAAAATTATATAGGAAGAATCGGAACCGTCGGGCAGCGCGCGGGAAATTTTACCCTGCAAAACGCCGACCTTATTTTATTTTTAGGCACGAGAAATAATATAAGACAGGCAAGTTACAATTGGGAAAATTTTGCAAAAAACGCATTTAAAATAGCCGTCGATATAGACAAAGCCGAACTTGACAAGCCTACGATTAAGCCCGACTTAAAAATTAACGCTGATTTAGCAGACTTTCTGCCGCTTTTTTTAAACTCCGCCGCTGCAATAAAAAATAAATTGTCCGCTGATTTAGAAACCGGATTAAAATGGCTGAAATTTTGTCAAAATTTAAAGCGGAAATATTCTTTTGAAAATACTCCGCAATACCGTCAAAAAGGCAAAACGTTAAATCCTTATTATTTTATACGCAGACTCACGGAAAAAATGAAAGAAAACGACATTATGGTAATGGCAAACGGTTCGGCCTGCGTATGCGCGTTTCAAACTGCGCAAATAAAACGAGGACAGCGTTTTATATTAAATTCCGGAAACGCTTCTATGGGATTTGATTTGCCCGCAGCCATAGGCGCCGCCTTTGAAGCCGGAAAAAGAAATGTAATATGCCTTGCCGGAGACGGCTCAATAATGATGAATTTGCAGGAACTTGAAACAATAAAATATAATAAACTGCCTATAAAGATTTTTATAATAGACAATGCTGGATATTCTTCCATACGTCAAACGCAAAAAAACTTTTTTAACGGGCATATGACAGGCTCCGGAGCCGACAGCGGCGTAAGCGTCCCGGATTTCATAAAAATAGCTAAAGCTTTCGGCATAAAGTCTGAAAATATTACAAAAGCCGAGCGGCTTGAAAAAACGATTTCAAACGTTTTAAATTCTAAAGAAGCCGTAATATGCCGCGTTGCAGTTGATAAAGAATACAGTTTTGCTCCAAAGCTCTCTTCAAAAAAACTGCCCGACGGAACAATGATATCCCCCTCTCTTGAAGATATGCACCCGTTTTTAGCCAGAAAAGAGTTTGAAGAAAACATTTTTTAGCAAAGAAAATACCTGCAGCATATATTCGTCTGCGTTGGCATGAATTTTTAACGCGATAACAATAGACCTCTTTCCAACCCAAAATATAAAAAAATGATAAAATAAGAGAATGAAAAAAACAGAAATAGTATTAAAATTAAAGGGAAAAGATTTTAGAAGACTGGTGGGAGTGAAGAAAGAGACGTATAAAGAGATGTTAAAAGCAGTAAAGAGAGGGTATAGAAAAAAAGGAGAAGAGGCGGACGAAAGAGCAAATTAGAAGTAGAAGAGATGAAGTCTGCGCTGCAATATAAAAAAACAGAAAATTTTACTTATTTCCAATCAAAGCCCCCCAATTTTTCCTCCCACTGAATAACTCAGATCGGAGCCAAACCGAGCAAAGAGACTTTCAATTAGGGCAGAAATAGTTTCTATTTGCATTTTCTGTTCGTTTAAAGCGATGTATTCGTCGCTGTCTAAAGATAATCCTTCCATTTTTTTACAATTATTATCATAGGCATTATTCATAGTTATTAAAACATTGTTAAATTTTGAAATTATATTGTTTACTTTATGTACAACTTCTGTTTTTGCGGCGGCAGCTTCTTCATCATTTGAATACCATGAGTCGTAAGATTGAACTAAAGCGGAAAGAATATAATCAAAAGCTTTAAGAGAGTTTAAATATTTTTCAGCATAATCGTTATTTTGTACATATTCTTGCATTACACTGAAAGTCACGCCGTCTTCTATTGTATAAATGGCCGGATTGTTATTAGAAGAATCTGATTCTGGAATGATATAGTAATGCTTTCCATCGTCAATTGTTACAATTTTGGAAGATTGAAGTTCTTCTTCAGAAAACACTTTGAGCATTGCAGCCAATACATTTTCAGGAAGATCTTCAAGTTTTACTTCATCTGCCGCGATTATTTTCAGATATTGTGTGTAGTTGCTGCTCATTGTGGAAGAAGGTAATACTGAATTTATAATATCGTGAAAAGCGGTTTGCTGCGCTGTTGCAGGTTCATATCCTGCAGCTTGTCTTTTTTCATTTAACGCTTCTATTTTTGCCGCTATCGGCGCAGCCATGTTGTTTATTTCAGCCATTGACTTGTCAACTATTGTCTGATACTCTTCAAAAGTTATATTGCCTGAAATATAATCGTCTAAAGCGTTATTTGCCGCTTCTATTGCTCCTTTGGACTGTACTTTTAAAGCTATAATAGCTAAGTCTATTCTTACAGTATCTATATTTATTTGCGCGTCTTCTTTTTGTTTGTCGGTTTTACAAATCTTAAGCATATTTTGTTCGGCTTTAGCTAAATCCTGATAAGCTTTTTCAATAGCTCCCTCCATCCCCTCAACTCCGGTGAACATGGATACAGCCATTACGGCGTTTGCCTGCTTTAATTTTAAATCTTTCTGAGCAAGTTCGTATAGGGAAATTTTTTTGTTGCTTCCAAATAATCTGCCAAGGATGCTAAAATTATTAAGAACGTATGTCGTTGCTTTCTTAGAAAATTTAGCGGCTTTCAGCATCGTTTCAAAAACATCTTCAAGTATTGGGTCATTTCCGGCATTTTTTACGCTTGGAGAATCGCTTATGACTGTCAATTCATTAAATTCTATAAACTTAAAATCATATTTTACAACATTTCCGTTTTTATCTTTAGCGCTTCCGGTTTCAAGAAGATTTCTAAATTCTTCTTCCCAGAATTCGCTTATTTCTCCATTATCGCTTACTACATATTTAATTTTTCCACTTTCTTCGTCAACTTGTTTTGTTACGGCTATATAATGATAGCTGTCTTCTACTTTACAAACAAGCGCCGCATTTTCGCCTATTTTCAAAGAATTCATAAAGTTACCTACGCCTATCGCCTTAATATCAGCGTTTTTCCCGTAAGCGTTAAGCAGCGTTTGAAGCGCGTACGGGCTTGAGGAAAGCTGTCCTTGCATTACAAACCAATCAACAGGTCTTGTCTGTATGTCGATTAAAAATAATTGGAATGCCAGCATTCCTTCATTTTCTGCTCCAAGTAATGCCGCCGCTGTGTAAGAACCGCAATTTATAATATCTCCCCTATTTCTATCTGACTCTGTTGACGTGTAAAAATCTGACTCTGTTGATGTGAAAAAAAGTGCAATATTTATTCCGCTTCCATATAAGTCTGTTAAAACGTCTATAGCTTTAGACAAAGTTGATTTGTCAAGCTGCGCAAGCATAGCTTCAATATATTCTTTATCAAGCCCCGTGTCTTTTGCAAGGTCGTCAACAACATTATTGTATTTTTCGCTGCCGGTTACGTCTTTTGCAAATTTTTCTTTTATGGCATCAATAGCTCCTTTAATCAATCCGTATGTATAGGCAATAGGTCTTAGCAATATCTTTGCAGTTTCCCGTACTATAAATTTTGTTATAGAATTATTCCAAAGTGGTTTAATAATATGTTCCCATGTGAAATTTTTTATTCCGTTCCAAATAGGAGCGACGCCTTTTTTTACTCCGTTCCAAACAAAAGAAGCGCCTTTTTTTATTCCGTTCCAAACAAAAGAAACGCCTTTTTTTAGTCCATTCCAAATCCTTGTAAAAATATTAGCGCCTTTAATTGCTCCGGTCTCAGTTTTGCTTAATTTGTTAAAGTTTGTTTCTATTGTTTTTGAGTTTGTGAAAACCGTTATATTGCCGTTTTTATCTGCAACTTTTGTATATCCGCCGGTTGTTTGTCCCTGTACGGTAAGCGCTT
>JAISRM010000051.1 GCA_031273645.1 Endomicrobium sp. | reverse complement strand
CTCTTAGAGAAGAAAAATATTTTAATAGCGCCGTGTTTTGGATCTTATTAGAATATTTATAATCTACGCCGTCAGAGGCAAGACCTTCAAGAAAAGAAGCCATTTTATCGTTATCATATACAACGGGCTCAGATTGTTTAATTTCTTCAGGAAGCTCAACTCCCGTCAAAGAAGCGATAGCTTTTTTAACGTCATAATAATTTTTTCCAAGCTTAAGCAATATTTCATCTTCTGAAAAGGTAAGACCGGCAGGGAGACCTTTTTTGACAGATGAAATTTTTTTGTCTATTACTTCTTTTCTTACAGCTTTGTTTTTAGTAAGAGCGTCTGTCTGATCAAAAAGTTTTTTAATTTTCGGATCTGAAGCGTCAACTTTAAGCATTTCAAGATTTTTTTTAGCTTTCATTATCGCGTTAAAAACGGATAAGTTCTTCGTATCTGCTTTTAATAAAGCTCTTAGTGCCTGAACATACATTTCAATTTGACGCGAATTTACTATGTCGGCAAAAGTTTTTGCTCTGTCCTGCATAGCGTCATATTCAAAATATTTTGAACCTTCGCTTTTAGGCAAAAGGTTTTTGTCAAACTTGATTTCAACGCCTTTAACGCCGGATACTCCGAGTTCTATTTCTACGGAGCGGGCAAGTACGTCTAAAAGAAATGTTTCTTCATTTTTATTAACCCAGTTAAGAATGCCTTCTTCATCTGAGAGCTTATGGGCTCTCAAAGGTTTATCTCTTGAAGCGGCAAGAGTCCTTAGCATTGCGTCTTTAGAACCGTCAAAAGGCATATATCCGATAACGCTCATTTTATTTTTCAAAGTATTGCCGGTTGTGAGATTGGCAAAATCCTTTGATACAAACTGAAGGCTTGAAACAGTCGTCCTTACCACTTGACCGTAACCAAAAGGCACAAGGCTTGACACAGAAACCAAAGCCGGAATAAAAACATCCTTAAATTTAAGTATTTTGCCGTCTGTATACTGATTGAGCGCATCTATAACAATATCTCTTGAAAATTCATCCAAAAGATACTGCGTCAAAGCCGCAGTATCAGTATCTAAAGACGAATTCTGTCTGTTTTCAGCTAAAAATTTAAACATTGCATCTTCAATTTTTTCCGATAAAACATAATCTCCGGATACGTTTTCGCTCAGTTGAAGCCCTACGTTAATCACAACCTGCGAAAAATCAGTATAGGAGCTTTGGAAGTTATCCATTTTTTCTATTGAGTTAACATCTTGGCTCCAAGTCTGATTCTTAATAAAATTCAGCGAATCTTGAATACTATAATTGTTGTTTGCCAAAAGTCTGAGCAAATATAAATCGGAATCCATTTTATACGATTGAATTTCTGCTGTTTGTGCTGTTTTTATTGCTGTTTTTATTGCTGTTTGTAATGCGTTCAAACTACCTGAAGCGATTCGTTTTAAAACTTTTTCTTCATCTTTGTCAAGAATTTCTTGGGCTTTTTTTAATATTTCGGCTTTACTTAAAGATGCAAATTCTTCCGGTTTTATATTTGGATCTTGGGATTTTTTTAATCTTTCGTCTTTATTTAAAGCAAAGAATTTAAAATCCGAATCTTTAAGATTATTTATTTTGTTTACTAATTCTCTTATATGCAAAAGTCTCTTGCGCTGTTCGGAAAGCCATTCTGCGCTGTCTGACGCTTTTGAATAATCGTTGTTCTTTTTAACTATCTGGTTTAAAAGTTCAAGAGTAATATCCGCATCGTTGTCTTGATACAATTGGGCAACTTGAGCATTAATATCGGATAAATAATTAAAAACAAAATTTTTCATCAGATAATTTTCAAACTTGGAATTAAATTTTTGTATTCCGTATTGACTTGGAGCAGAGTGTCTAATATATTCTTTAAATAGGTTCCCGGCTCTCTTATTAATTTCTTTTATTATTTTGTCATATTTTTTCTGCGCTTTTTGTTTAGCGGCTTCGCCGCTTACGCCAAAATCTATACCGTCGTCGTTTTTAATGTCTTCCATCGCCATAAGCATATTCATTAGCTGCTTTAAATCTGACCCCGTCCAATTCTGCGCCGCCATTTTTGAAAACAGCGCCTGCGGAACAGCTTTATTGCCGGGCACAAGCTCAACGCCCAAATTTATAGCCAAGCTTTCATAGTCTCCGATTTTTAAATTTATATTATTCATCTTTTCTGTTATCATGCGTGAAAGCTGCTCATTAGTAAGATTGGAAAGATACGGCAAAAATAAACCGCTTATAGGAGCGATAACATCCATAACCTTAAGTTTTTCGGAATTGATGTACTGCGTCCACGCATCAACAACAATGTCGTTTTTAAAATGTTTTATTACGTTTTCAACATCCTTCTTTTCTTTATAATATTGTATCATTTGGGCTCTAAGCTCTTTGGAAGGACGGTATCCGTCAATAACTGTATCTTTATAAGCGTTTACAACTTCCGAAATCAAAGCGCTTTCCTGCAAAAGAGACGTTTGTCCATCTTTGTTGTTAGAAATATCTTCATATATAAACGCGATATTATTTCCGTTAATAAGAACGTGAAATCTTGTTGACAGCATCTTGGAATAAGCTTCTTTATCGATCGCCTGAGCATTTTCAAGATTCAAATTGTTTATATATTCTTTTACCGAAAGTTCATAATATTTATTTGCAAGAGTTTCCACTTTTTTTCCAAAATCTAAATCGTTTGAAAAAATAAATTCAGAACGCATGCTGAAATCTTCGCTTTTATTCCCTGTCAAATCTATTTTGCCGGCAATGCCGTGCTTAACAAACAACTCTATAATACCGTCATAAGTCAAATTAGAATACCCTTGCGGCGCTTTTGTGAATTTATCGTTATATATAATTGGAACGCCTTTAACGTCTGATTTAGGTTCTACCCCCCAAGCATATCTTTTATCCGGGTCAGAACGCAGAACATAACTCCAGCCCACAACTTTTAATTCCGGAGTTATCGCCGGTTCTATAGTAAATTTTTCTGAAAGCAGCTTAGAGAAAGCTTCATTGACGTTAAAATTTGCAGCTTTCAAGGCGTTCATAAGCGTCTCGTTATCGCTTGTGATATGCCTTCTGACATTTCCCACTAAATTAACTCCGGGTACGCGTCTGCCTACCGCTACAGAATGACGTCCTTGCGGAAGATTATCTATCATTTTTTTCAAGCGATTTAATTCCGTTTGCCCTTCATTTTTCATAAAATTCTCAAACTGTTCACCCAATATCTTTTGCGCATCCTTCGCTTTCGCTAAAAGAGCAGGACTGTTTGAACTCTCTATTCTCTCTTTTAATGAACTCTCTATTCTCTCTTTTAATCTCCTTACCTCCTGAAAATAAGCAAGAGGAAGAGCTT
>JAISRM010000040.1 GCA_031273645.1 Endomicrobium sp. | reverse complement strand
TAAAAGACAAGCCCGGCGCGCTTTATTGCATTTTGGGAATTTTCAGCAAAAATAAAATAAATCTTACAAAAATAGAATCGCGTCCCACTAAGAAAAAAGCGTGGGAATACGTGTTTTTTACGGATTTTGAGGGTCATTGTCTGGAACCTAAAATTATAAAGGCTCTCGACGAGCTTAAAAAACATACAGTCTATATGAAAACGCTTGGAAGTTATCCGAAGGGATAGTTCCCGGCGGGATAAAGCCGTCAATAAAATTTTGCCGCAGAAGTTTTTGCGGATTACACATCGGAGATATAAAATGGAAATAAAAAAACTTATCAGAAAATCATGCTTGGGTTTTGAACCTTATGTTGCCGGAAAACCGATAGAAACTTTAAAAAGGGAACTCGGCCTTAAAAATATAATTAAGCTTGCCTCAAATGAAAATCCTTTGGGCGCTTCTAAAAAAGCGCTGTCGGCTTTAAAGAAAAATATAGACAAAATATTTTTCTATCCCGATGCAAACGCCTATGAATTAAAACAGGCTTTGTCAAAACGATATAGTCTGCCTGCCGGCAATATTTTTGCCGCGGCAGGCGGAGACGAGATTATAGAACTTATCGCCAAACTGTTCTTTAATGCTCAAGATGAAATAGTATTTTCAAAACATTCTTTTATACGTTACGGCATGGCTGCAAAACTTATGGGATCAAAATCCATAGCGGTTGATATGAAAGAAGTTTTTACGCACGATTTAAAAGCTATGGCTAAAGCGTGCGGCGCAAAAACGAAAGCGGTTTTTATAACAAATCCCAACAATCCTACGGGAACTTATAATACGAAATCGGAAATCGCGGAGTTTTTGAAAGCTTTGCCGAAAAATAAATACGGTCTAAAACCGATAGTGATTTTAGACGAAGCTTATTACGAATACGCGGCTTTAGAAAAAGATTATGCCGGCGCGCTTGAATTTTTAAAAGCAAATCCCAACTTGATAGTTTTTCGCACTTTTTCAAAAATTTTCGGGCTTGCGGGTTTAAGGGTCGGATACGGTTTTGCAAGCAAAGAAATTGTAGATTATATTGAAAGAATACGCCCTCCCTTTAACGTAAACTTGCTTGCTCAGGCTGGCGCCGCAGCGGCTATTTTTGACAAAGAGCAGGTTGAAAAAAGCCGGAAGCTTGTGAAAAGAGAAAAAGAGTTTTTGTACAAAGAATTTAAAAAGCTCGGCATAGACTTTGTAAAATCGGCGGCAAATTTTGTTTTGTTTAACAGCGCGCCTTTTAAAGGAAAAGATTTTTTTAAGGTCATGCTTAAGGAAGGCGTAATTACAAGAGCTATGGACGAATACGATTTGCCCGACTGGGTAAGAGTAACGATAGGCTCGCGCAAAGAAAATGAAATTTTTATCGGAAAGCTTATCAAAATAAGAAAGCAGTTCGTCGGAAAATAAAATGTAATTTTAAAAATTAAAAGGAAAATAAAATGATAATAACGCTTAAAAGAGGCGCAAAACAAAAAGAGATTTCAGCTGTAAGCGACAAAATAAAAAGTTTGGGTTACAAGCCGCACGTGTCAAGAGGAAAAGACGTAACTATTATAGGAATGATAGGCGAATACGCCGAAAAATATAAAGACGCTTTTGAAGCAATGGACGCAGTAGAGCATATAAGCGAAATACAAAAACCTTATAAGCTTGCTTCGCGCGAATTTAAGAAAAGCAATACGGTTATAAAAGTAAGCCGCGGCGTTGAAATAGGCGCAAAGAAAATACACGTTATAGCAGGCCCCTGCGCCATTGAAAGCAGAGATTTAATGTTTAATACGGCAAAAATAGTAAAAGATGCCGGCGCAACAATACTCAGAGGCGGCGCTTTTAAGCCGAGAAGTTCGCCTTACGCTTTTCAGGGTCTTGGCGAAAAAGGATTAAAATATATTGAAGCCGCCGGCCGCAAATATCATATGCCCGTTATAAGCGAAGCAATGAGCGTCGAACAAGTCGAGCTTTTGTCAAAATACTGCGACATAATACAAATAGGGGCAAGAAACATACAAAATTACGATTTGCTTAAAGCCGCGGGAAAACAAAAAAAACCTGTTCTTCTTAAAAGAGGAATGGCGACCACCGTTAAAGAGCTTTTGCTTTCGGCGGAATATATTCTTTCTCAAGGCAATTACGACGTTATGCTTTGCGAAAGAGGCATAAGAACTTTTGAAGATTCCACAAGATTTACTATGGACTTAAACGCAATTCCGGTGCTTAAAAAACTTTCTCATCTTCCGATAGTTTTAGATCCTTCCCACGGCATAGGAATAAGAGAGCATGTGGGAACTATGGCTAAAGCCTGCGTTGCCGTCGGCGCCGACGCTTTAATTTTAGAAGTTCATCCGCGTCCGCAGGAAGCTCTTTCAGACGGTCCTCAGAGCCTTTTGCCCGAACAGTTTTCCGCTTTAATGAACGAGCTTGACGCCGTTGCAAAAGCCGTCGGAAGAGAAATTCTCTAAGCGCTTTTCTTGAGAGCAGACATTGAACGGTAAAAATAAAAAAATCAAAATAGCCGTAATAGGCTTAGGGCAGATGGGCGGTTCTTTAGGGCTTGCGTTAAAAAACCGCGCCTTGAAGAATACCTATTATATAATAGGTATAGCCAGAAAAGAAGAAACTTTAAAAAAAGCTCTGAAAGCCGGAGCTGTCGACAAAGGCTCATTGTTTTTAGAAGACGCCAAAGGCTGCGATATTGCGGTTATATGCGCTCCGGTAGATACGATAGCCGGAATTTATAAACGCCTTTTGGAAATAACTGATCAAAAAACGATTATCACAGATGCGGGAAGCGTTAAATTTGCGATAGAAAAACAAATAAGCAAAAGTTTGCTTTCTGCGCCGCGCCGCGCCGCCGCCTCTTTTGTAGGTTCTCACCCGATGGCCGGCCGCGAAAAAAACGGCATAGAATCTGCCGACGCTGCAATGTTTGCCGGCGCAAACGTAATTATGACCGGCGGCGTTTTAGATTTTTGCAAAGCCGGCAAAGCGGTTGAAAAAATGTGGAAAGACGCCGGCGCAAAAATAATTAAAATGGATTCAAAAAAGCACGACGATTTAGCGGCTTTAACAAGCCATTTGCCGCACGTTTTAGCTTTTTGTTTGAATAAAATTTATAAGAAAGTAAAGAAAAAAAATAAGGAAATAGATTTTCTGACTGCGGGATCTTTTAAAAGCATGACGAGAGTTTCCGTTTCAAGCGCGGATATGTGGGGTCCTATTTTTAATTTAAACGCCGCAAATATAGATAAATATCTCGATTCTTTTATAAAAGAACTTTTAGTTTTTAAGAAAAGTTTAAGAGATAAAAACAAAATAAAAAGAGAAATACTTAAAACCCAGTCCGGAGGTTAGGGGCATTAAGGCTTAAAAAAAGCGCAAAAGCGCTTAAGCTGTTCCCCTTTTGTCATGGAAATAACGCTGAAAAAAAACGATAAAAAAATAGCAGGGATCATAGAAGTTCCGTCGGACAAATCTATAACGCACAGAGCCGTTATGCTTTCTTGTCTTGCCGAGGGCGTCTCTCTGGTAAAAAATTATCTTGCCGGCGCGGATTGTCTAAGAACTGTCGCGGCTTTCAGGCAAATGGGCGCCCAAATAAGAGAAGACGGCGCAAACCTTTATATAAAGGGCTGCGGGCTTAAACTGCAAAAACCGCAAAACCAAATATATGCCGGAAATTCCGGCACGACGGCAAGGCTGCTTTCGGGGATTCTTGCGGGACAAAATTTTGATTCGGTTATCGCCGGAGATCCAAGCCTTTCAAAAAGACCGATGCAAAGGGTCATAGATCCTCTTTTGCAAATGGGAGCCGCAATAAATTCAAACGGCGGGCTTCTTCCTTTATCTATAAAAGGCGCGTCCGCTCCTCTTAAAGCGATAACTTACAGCAGTTCCAAATCAAGCGCGCAGGTTAAGTCGGCGGTTTTGTTTGCGGGCTTATATGCAGACGGCGCTACGGTTTATGCAGAACCCGTAAAATCAAGAGATCACAGCGAAAGAATGCTGTCTTTTTACGGCGCAAAAATTGAAGTAAACGCAAACGCGGTTACCGTATATCCCGCGCAAAAACTTTATCCGCGCGAAATATCCGTTCCCGGAGATATTTCTTCCGCGGCTTTTTTTATAGCCGCCGCTCTTATAACGCCGGGATCAAATCTTACTATAAAAAATGTCAATCTAAACCCTACAAGAGACGGCTTTATTGAAGTTTTGATTAAAATGGGCGCGCTCATTTGGCTGGAAAATCCAAGAGAAGTTTCGGGAGAACCGGTAGTAGACATTAACGTAAAATATTCAAAATTAAAGCCCGTAAATATTGATTCTTCAATAATACCGAGAATGATAGATGAGATCCCGATTTTTGCGCTTATTGCCGCAAGAGCGCAAGGCGTAACAAAAATTACCGGCGCGGCGGAACTGCGCGTTAAAGAAAGCGACAGAATATCGGCGATAGCTTCGCAGTTTGTAAAAATGGGCGCGCAGATAGAAGAGCTTGAAGACGGGCTTATTATAAGCGGTTCGGAAAATTTTACGGCGGCGTCTTCAACAGTCGATAGTTTTGAAGATCACAGAATAGCCATGACTTTAGCGGTGGCGTCG
>JAISRM010000292.1 GCA_031273645.1 Endomicrobium sp. | reverse complement strand
AAAAAATATTTTTTATCTGCGGATTGAAACGTATATCTTACGGTTGCGTCTATTAAAGAAGTTTCTTTTTTTGATATTTTTAAACTGCGCAAAGAAAACTTATCTTTTAATTTTTCCCTTAAATCTTTTGAAATATTGGTAAATTCGTCAAAAGAAGAAGCTTTTTTAACGTAGATCCATTCCCATATCTGCTTTAACCTGAAATCTTCTTCAATAATGCCTTTAGCCGCTTCTCTAAATTGCGGCAGCGTGAAATCTAATATATATTTTTTCATATGATCCCCGTAATCATTTTTTGTTATTATACAATAAAAAGCGCGCTTAATTATGCGCCGCCATATTTATGCTATAATAAAATTCCCTAAAATATGAATAATTTAATATACGCCGTTGACGATGATGAAGATATATTGGAACTTATAGAAGTTAACCTTAAAAAAAATTTTTTTAAAGTTAAAACTTTTGCAGGTTCGGCGTCTTTATTTAAAACTATCGAAAAACAAAAGCCGGATTTGCTTATTCTTGACATAATGATGCCTCACCCCGACGGCATAGAGATAACAAAAATTATCAAAAACACCCCGCAGTATTCTCATATTCCAATCATTTTTCTCAGCGCAAAAACGGACGAGAGCGATAAAATAACCGGTTTAGAGCTTGGAGCAGACGACTATATTGCCAAACCTTTTTCCGTAAAAGAGCTTATGGCAAGAATTAAGGCAGTTTTAAGAAGAACGCAAGTTCCGGTTTTGCAAAACGCCGCTTCAGGAAAATCAAAAATAGAAATTGACAGGGAAAAATTTACCGTTTTTGCATACGGCAAAAAAATTAATTTGACGGTTACGGAATTTAAAATTTTAGAACTGCTGCTGTCAAAACCGGGCAATGTGTTTTCGCGCGAGAATATACTTGATTATCTGTGGGGCGACGATAAGCTTGTAATAGACAGGACTATAGACGTTCATATAAAGAATCTTAGAGAAAAGCTCGGCAAAAACGCCGACATTATAAAAAATATTCGCGGCATAGGTTATAAAATTGAAGAATAAAAAAACTTTTTTTTCAAAACTTTTCGCGTTTTTCATAATCAATTCCGTTCTTTTGACCGGGATTTTTTTTGTTATCGCCGGCGCCTACATTAAATCTTCAACTGAAGACTTTTTTTCTCAGGAACTCAAAACAAACGCTTCGGCCATTACCCCCTATATTCTTGCCTATGCGGAAAATAAAAATTACCGAGATTTAAATTTGCTGGTCAAAAGCATATCGGCGCGCGTTAACAACAGAATAACCGTAATAGAACCCGACGGAACGGTCGCCGCAGACTCTCAAAGCGACGCTTCTTTAATGCCAAATCATTACGACAGAGACGAAGTCCGCTCTGTGATAGAGGGAAGCCCTTTTTGCGTTTCCTTAAGGCACAGCCCGACTCTTAATGAGAATACGCTCTATGCGGCCGTTCCCTTAACATCAAACGGCGCGCTGCAGGCTGTGCTAAGGTTAAGCATGCCTATAAAAACGGTCAACTTGTTTACAAGAAAAACTTTTAAAAGTATTTTTATTGTTTTTGCATGGTTTTTTCTTATTTCCATAGCGGCAGCTTATTTTATATCTAAAAAAATGACTTCAGGGATTGCGCTTTTAAACAAAGCCGCATTAAACATAAGCGAAGGAAATTTTAATGAAAAAATCCTCATACGCTCAGACGACGAAATAGAGACGCTTGCCGATTCTTTCAATAAGATGTCAGACGACGTCAAGCAGCTTGAAACTTTAAAAAAAGATTTTATAATAAACGCTTCGCACGAACTTAAAACGCCGCTGACGTCTATAATAGGTTTTGCCGAAACTATTGAAACCGGACAATTGCCTCCGGAAACGGCGCATTACCTAAGCATAATAAAAAAACAGGCTCAGAGACTTTCAAATATAGTCAACGATTTGCTTTCTCTGTCTTTGCTTGAAACCGTAAAAAAGATAGACAAACAGAATGTGGACATTATAAAAATAATATCCGACTGCGTAAGCCTTTATAAAAAAAAGACCGAAGAAAAAGGAATTGTAATAATAACCGACGTCGCTAAAGATTTAAAGCCCGCATATGCAAACGAATTTAATATAGAGCAATTATTTATAAATTTGATAGATAATGCCGTTAAATATACCGAAAAAGGACGCATTGAAATTAAAGCGGCTAATTATGACGCCTGTTTTATAAAGATTTCCGTCGCCGATACCGGCATAGGAATAGCAAAAGAACATCTTGCAAGAATCTTTGAGCGCTTTTATGTCGCAGATAAATCAAGGTCAAAACAAACCGGCGGAACCGGTTTAGGCCTTTCAATAGTCAGACATATATTAAATGTCAACGGCGGCTCTATTTCTGTTGAAAGCGTTGAAAAAAAAGGCGCTGTTTTCACCGTTACGCTTCCGGCAGCAGCTGATTAACAACTGTCGTTCAGACTTCGTCTGTTTTATGGGATTGGCAGGCAGTGTCTGTTTTGTTTGTGTCTGTCATTGCCATGAAAATGGGACAGGCTTCGCCTGTTTTATGAAATACAGCTAGTGTCTTTGTCTTTGTCTGTGCCTGTCATTCCCATGAAAATGGGAATCCATTTTTAATATTAATATAGTTTTTAACATTATTGTTTTTAAAAACGAGATGTAAAAAAGATTTTTTTAGTAAACATGGATTCCCGCTTTCGCGGGAATGACAACACACAGCCGAAGTCTGTCATTCCCATGAAAATGGGACAGGCTTCGCCTGTTTTATGAAATACAGCCAGTGTCTTTGTCTTTGTCTTTGTC
>JAISRM010000244.1 GCA_031273645.1 Endomicrobium sp. | reverse complement strand
GAAAATGGGAATCCATGTTTAAAATTAATATAGTTTCTAACATTATTTCTTTTAAAGACGAAATGTAAAAAGAATTTTTTAGTAAACGTGGATTCCCACCCGATAAAAACACTCGGGCGTAGGCTGCTGAGGAAGAAAGAATATTAAAAACACGGGAATGACAAACTAAAAAACAACAGACTTCGTCTGTTTTATGTGATTGGCAGCCAGTGTCTGTTTTGTCAATCGTTTTTACAGGGTTCTGTTTTTTGTGTCTGTCATTCCCATGAAAATGGGAATCCATGTTTAATATTAATATAGTTTCTAACATTATTTCTTTTAAAGACGCGATGTAAAAAGAATTTTTTAGTAAACGTGGATTCCCACCCGATAAAAACACTCGGGCGCAGGCTGCTTAGGAAGAAAGAATATTAAAAACACGGGAATGACAAACTAAAAAACAACAGACTTCGTCTGTTTTATGGAACACAGATAGTGTCTGTTTTGTCAATTGTTTTTCAATGTCTGTTTTGTTTGTGTCTGTCATTGCCATGAAAATGGGACAGACTTCGTCTGTTTTATGGGATTGGCAGCCAGTGTCCGTTTTGTTAATTGTTTTTCAATGTCTGTTTTGTTTGTGTCCGTCATTCCCATGAAAATGGGACAGGCTTCGCCTGTTTTATGGGATTGGCAGCCAGTGTCTGTTTTGTCAATTGTTTTTCAATGTCTGTTTTTCAAGGTCTGTCATTCCCATGAAAATGGGAATCCATTTTTAATATTAATATAGTTTCTGACATTATTTCTTTTCAGACTGCGTCTGTTTTTATAAAACAGCCGAAGGCTGTCTGACAGAATTTTTTAGTAAACTTGGATTGTTGCTTGCAGCAAGCTGCGGGGTATGCGGTAACAATCAATGCCGCTGTTGCGGTTTTATGTTTTTTTCAGTTGTAGTTAATCAATGCCGGCGTCGTTACAAATAACCGCTGTCGCGGTTTTAATGTTTTTTTGGCGGGTTTGTTTTGCGACGGTAATAAGAGAAAATAAATGCTCAGTTATTTTTTTATTAAAGCGGCGGCGGCGTCTTTGTTTGCCGGGTTTGCCTGCGGAATAATAGGCGTATGGATATATTTGCTGAATATGCCTTTTGTAGGCATTGCCATGGCGCATACTGCTTTTGCCGGAGCCGTAATAGGTTTGCTTATCGGAATAAATCCGGTTTTTGCCGCTTTTGTTTTGTGCGCGGCTTCGTCTTTCTTCATAGGACCGGTTGCAGAAAAAGGCAATTTCTCTCCAAATATTTCAACAGGGATACTCTTTTCTTTTATGCTGGGAATTGCGTTTTTGTTTATGGGAAAACTCGGGTCTGACGCGCCTCAGGCTTTGTCTTTTATGTGGGGCAGCATTCTTACTGTTTCTCCTGAAGACGTCGCGCTTCTTGCCGCAGTCTGCGCGGCGATTTTGGTTTTTTTGTTTTTTTTCAAAAGAGGAATTGTAGCCGTAATATATAACAGATCTGTCGCTTTTGCCTGCGGGATACCTGAAAAATTTATTTTTTACTGCCTTATAATATTGTGCGCCGTTACGGTAAGCTTTAATATAAAAACCGTCGGAGGATTGCTTATATACAGCCTTATCACTATACCGGCTGCTGCTGCGGCGCAGTTTACGAAGAAATTGTCTTTGCTTTACGTTTTGTCTTCTTCTTTTGCCGTTTTGTCGTGCCTGTCGGGGCTTGCGGGTTCTTATTTGTTAGATTTGCCGGCGGGAGCGTCTATAATAGTGGCGGCTTCTTTGATATTTGGCGCGGTTTTTGCAGTAAAAAATTTATACGGAAAACATATTTAAAGACGCGTTGTTTATGCCTTTTGTGCCTTTGAGCAGAGAAAAAAGTTTTTCAGCTTCTTTCTTACTGCATTTTATTATAATCACTTCAAAACAATCTCGATTCTCAAGATGTATGCGCTGGCAAGATAATATTATCTTTCTGAAATCGCGCAAAATATCGGTAATTTTGTTAAATAAATCTTTTTTCTGTCCGTTTAAAACGGCGTTTATAGTGCCTATAATTTCTGCGTTTTCATGGGCGAGATCGTTGCTTGTTATATAATACGTTATCAGATCTTCAATCGCTTTTGAACGGGTGGGATATTCCTGATCGTTTATAAGTCCGTCAAACCTGTCAAGCAAATCTTTGTTGACGGAAACTCCAAAACGCGAAATTTTAGACATTTTCTTTGTCCTTTTTCTTTTCTTTGATCTTTTTTTCCGCGTCTTTTGACAAGAACCTGTACTCTATTTCTCCCGGAGCGATAACGCCTAACTCGCTGCGCACCATTCTTTCAAGATAAGAAGGCTCGTTTTCAAGGTAGTATATTCTTTTTTTCAGAAGAGAGTTCTGGTATTTGGCGCTTTGAAAATCTTTTTGCATTTTGTTGTATTCAAAAAAACGTCTCACAAGCGTTCTGGAACCCGCGTTGAAAGCTAAAAAAGAAAGCGCTAATGCAAGTATGATGTAATAACGTGCTTTAATTTTATTCATATGGTGTCTTCGACACTTTTTTTAAATTCAGGTTAAAATTTTTTCACAGTTTTGTTTAAACTCATCTTTGTTTCTTCAAAAAAACTGCCGCCGGCTTCGCCGGTTTTTTTAAGTTTAGAGTTACAATTTTTTCACAGTTTTGTTTAAACTTATCTTTGTGTCTTCAAAAAAACTGCTGAAGGCAGCGCCGGCTTTTTTAAGTTTTGTCTCCAAAAAAACTGCCGAAGGCAGCTTTTTGTTTGAGTTCTTCTTCTATTCTCAAAAGTCTGTTGTATTTGCACGTTCTTTCGGTTCTTGAAAGCGAGCCCGTTTTAATTTGTCCGGTATTTAAAGCGACGGCCAAATCTGCTATGGTCGTATCTTCCGTCTCTGCGGAACGATGCGATATTATCGCGCTGTATCCGGCGGCAGATGCCATCTTTACCGCAGCGACAGTTTCAGATAAAGAGCCTATTTGGTTAACTTTAATAAGTATAGAGTTTGCTATGCCTTTTTCTATGCCCTGTTTAAATATTTTTGTGTTTGTTACAAATAAATCGTCGCCGACAAGCTGTATTTTCTGTTTTAATTTTTCCGTAAGAAGCCGCCAGCCGTCCCAATCGTTTTCGGCAAGTCCGTCTTCAATTGAAATAAGCGGATATTTTTTTACGAGATCTTCATAAAAAGAAACCGTCTCTTGGGCGGATTTTATTTTGTTTTGGCTTTCTCCGTTAAAAACGTATTTCCCGTCTTTAAAAAGTTCGCTTGCGGCCGCGTCGATTGCAAAAAAAACGTCTTTACCGGGTTCGTAGCCCGCGTCTTTTGAAGCTTGGCAAAGCAGGTCTAAAGCTTGGGAATTCGATTTTAAATTCGGCGCAAAACCGCCTTCGTCTCCGACGGATGTTGATAGGCCTTGTTTATGCAAAACGTTTTTGAGCGTGTGAAAAATTTCACAGCCGGCTCTCAGCGCCAAACTAAAAGTTCCGGCGTTTGCGGGAACTATCATAAACTCCTGAATGTCTGCATTGTTGTCTGCGTGGACGCCGCCGTTTAAAACGTTCATCAAAGGAACGGGCAAAACGTATTGTCCGTTTTCTGCCGCGTAAAGCTGTTTTATATATTCGTACAGCGGCAGCTGTTTGCAGGCGGCTCCGGCTTTAGCGCAGGCAAGCGATACGGCAAGAATTGCGTTTGCGCCCAGCCTGCTTTTGTTTTCCGTGCCGTCAATATTTATCATCGCGTCGTCGATCTCGATCTGTTTGCTTATTTCAAAACCTTCAAGGAGCGGGGATATAATTTTATTGACGTTTTCAACCGCTTTTAATACGCCTTTGCCGGCAAACCTCTTTGGATCGCCGTCTCTTAACTCCAAAGCTTCTTTAGAACCGGTCGAAGCTCCCGAAGGAACCGACGCCCTGCCTAACGTTTCGCCGCTTAGATAAACGTCTGCCTCAACGGTAGGATTTCCGCGGGAATCTAAAATTTCTCTTGCCGTAATTTTTTTAATTTTTGACATTTTCAGTTCCAGTTTTTTTAGAATTTAACATTGAGAAAAATTTATCGGAAAAGTTTTTTGCAAGCATGCTGTTGTTGCATATAACGCTTACGGTCAGCGCTGAATTTGAGGTTTCGTTTATAAAAACGCCGGCTTCCGTTGAATCAAGGCAATAATCAAAACTCTTTGAAAAATCAAAAGCTATTATAAATCCTTTTTTATAGCTTTTATGCGTAACTCTGGCTTTAAGTTCTTTCAGTATTTCAAGGGAGGCGTTAAAGCAGTCTTCTTTTGACATTTCAAAAGTTTGTTCGTATCTTCCGTTTTTTTCATTTTCAAATTTATCAATAGAGTATCCGGCAACGCGGTTTGGAATGTCGAGAACCGCGCACGACGGCATTAGGATAAACGGAAATATAAAGGCGCAGTATAAGAAAAAAAGTCTCATTTCTTCATTATAACAAATACAAAAGGACAATTAAAAGGCGCAAAGAGGCAAATCCGCAGCATTACATAGAATTTTTCTTCAAATATTTGTATAATTATATTGAAGGAAAGAAGAATAAATCTACAATAGTTAGAAATAAGGAGAGAAACAATGAGTTGCAGCAATGAAAAATGCGCTTATGAATGTTCTCATGAAGTGCAGCAGATGACTTGCGTTGCCAAAGGCGCAAAACACGGTCCGGCTCCGATTCCGGAAGAAGGCAAATGGGTAAAAGCAAAAGAAATTACCGATATCAGCGGTTTAACGCACGGAGTCGGCTGGTGCGCTCCGCAGCAGGGAGCCTGCAAGCTTACGCTTAACGTTAAAAAGGGAATTATAGAAGAGGCTCTCCTTGAAACCGTAGGCTGCAGCGGAATGACTCATTCGGCCGCTATGGCCGCGGAAGTTTTAAGCGGCAAAACTATTTTAGAAGCTCTCAATTCCGATTTAGTATGCGACGCCATAAATACCGCAATGAGAGAACTTTTTCTTCAGATAGTTTACGGAAGAACTCAGACGGCGTTTTCAGAAGGCGGGCTTCCTATAGGGGCGGGTCTTGAAGATTTGGGCAAAGGGCTTCGTTCTCAGGTAGGCACGATGTACAGCACCAAAAGTAAAGGCGTGCGTTATCTGGAAATGGCGGAAGGATACGTTCTTGAAATAGGTCTTGACAAAAACGACGAAGTTATCGGATATAAATTCGTTCATCTTGGAAAAGTTATGGAAGATATAAGAAAAGGCATTGCTCATAAAGACGCCTTTGAAAAACACACTAAAACTTACGGCAGATACAATGAAGCCGTTAAAAAAATAGATCCGCGCAAAGAATAATTTTAACGCCGATCAAGAATAAATGCAGGCTTGCTGTTTTAAAAGGAGAAAAGAATGGCAATCACGTTTGAAAGTTACGAAAGAAGAATAAAACAAATAGAGCAAATTCTTAAAGAATACAATATTAAAGATTTGCAAGAAGCTAAGGATATCTGCCTTAATAAAGGTATAGACGTTGAAAAAATAGTTAAAGACATTCAGCCCATAGCTTTTGACAATGCGGTTTGGGCTTATACCGTAGGGGCGGCAATAGCCGTAAAAAAAGGTATCAAAGACGCGGCGGGCGCCGCTGAAGCGATAGGAATAGGACTGCAGTCTTTTTGTATTCCCGGTTCGGTTGCAGATCAGCGCGCCGTGGGCATAGGGCACGGAAATCTTGCCGCAATGCTTCTAAGAGAAAATACCAAATGCTTTTGCTTTTTAGCCGGTCATGAAAGTTTTGCCGCCGCTGAAGGCGCGATAGGCATAGCGAGGACCGCCAACAAAGTGCGCAAAGAGCCTTTGCAGGTTATCCTAAACGGTCTTGGCAAAGACGCCGCTTATATAATAAGCCGCGTAAACGGTTTTACTCATGTTGAAACTGAGTACGACTACTATACAGGAGAACTCAACATCACTAAAGAAACAAAATTTTCAGACGGAGACAAGTCTAAAGTCAGAGTTTACGGAGCTGACGACGTAAGCGAAGGCGTGGCTATAATGATTAAAGAAGGCGTCGATGTTTCGATTACCGGAAATTCCACAAATCCGACAAGATTTCAGCATCCCGTCGCCGGAACTTATAAAAAATGGGCTGCGGAAAACGGCAAAAAATATTTTTCCGTCGCTTCCGGCGGAGGCACAGGCAGAACTCTTCATCCCGACAATATGGGCGCCGGTCCCGCTTCTTACGGCATGACTGACACAATGGGGCGCATGCACGGCGACGCGCAGTTTGCGGGATCTTCTTCGGTTCCGGCGCATGTAGAAATGATGGGTCTTATAGGAATGGGAAACAATCCCATGGTAGGCGCATCGGTTGCCGTAGCGGTTGCAATAGAAGAAAGCGGAAAATAAAAACCGCCGTCGGTGAATGTTAAAAAATACCTGCGACAGTTACATGTTTAGTTAATTTGTTATTGTGCATAAACGATCGTTTGTCCATAAAAAGAAATTGACAATATATGTCTCTTTTTGGTATGATATACAAATACGTTCAAAAGATATTGGAGGTATCAAATGGCAGTACGAATACGTTTGCAAAGAAGGGGCAAACCAAAAAGGCCGTATTACAGAGTCGTCGCGGTTGACCAGAGAGCAAAAAGAGATGGTGAGCCGATTGAAATTTTAGGGCAGTACGATCCTATTGCGCAAGACAACAAACTTAACGTTAACATGGAAAGGATAAATTATTGGTTGGGCACCGGAGCGAAAGCTTCGGAAACTGTGGCTGTTCTTATAAGGAAAAGCCAGCCCGCCGAAAGCAAATAGCGCAGCTTAAGCTATTAGTTTGTAAGGAGGGAATAATGAAAGAATTGGTGCTTTATATTGCAAAGGCGTTAGTTGATAATCCGGATCAGGTTGAGGTAAAAGAGATAGCAGGAGAAAAAGCTACGGTTTTAGAGCTTAAAGTTGCTGACGGAGACAGAGGTAAAATTATCGGCAAAGAAGGCAGAATTATAAAAGCTATAAGAATTATAGTAAATTCTGCTTCGGCAAAACTTGATAAGAGAGCTACAGTCGAAATAGTCGAATAAAAAAAGCGGGTTGTAAAATGAAGCAAACGGAAAGTAAAGCTGCCGCAGAGCGCGTATGGAAAGTTTCGGAAATCGCCGGCTTTGAAGTTTTTGACCGTACGGGTGAAAAACTCGGCGTTCTTGCCGACGTAATATCGACCGGCAGCAATGATGTCTGGGTCGTTAAAGACGACGGCGACGAAGTGTTAATTCCGGCTCTTAAAAGCATAATACGCGAAGTAAACAAATTAAGAAAAAAGATTTTTGTTTCTTTGCCGGAAGGCTATCGGGATATCTATGCCCGAACAAATCTTTCCGAAAACGATTTAGAGTATAACGGCTGCTTGGTTTATGAAGATTGACGTCCTTACGATTTTCCCTGAAATGTTTAAAGATTTTTTTTCTTTAAGCCTTATGGGAAAAGCGATAGAGAAAGGTCTGATTGAGGCAAAAGCCGTTGATATCCGTTCTTTCTCTAAGGACAAGCATAAAAAAGTTGACGATAAGCCTTTTGGCGGCGGAACCGGCATGGTAATAAAAGCCGAACCGGTTTTCGCCGCCATAAGAAATTGCGGCGCGCTAAAAAAAAATGCCTGTTATAAAAACAGGTATAAAAAGCCCTACGTTATATATATGTCTCCGCAAGGCAGACCTCTTGATAACGGCGTGGTCAAAGAACTTTCAAAATTTGAGCGTCTTATTATTTTGTGCGGTCATTACGAAGGCATAGACGAAAGGGCTATGAGTTTTGTCGATGACGAAATTTCAATAGGCGACTATGTTCTTACCGGCGGCGAAATTCCGGCTATGGTTTTAATCGATGCCGTTTCAAGAATGATAAAAGGCGTAGTCAAAGAAGAAGAATCGGTGAAAAACGATTCGTTCTATAACGGTCTTTTAGATTATCCTCATTACACAAGGCCTGCGGTTTTTAAAAACATGAAAGCTCCGGAAGTTTTGCTTTCGGGAAATCATAAAAAAATTCAGGAGTGGCGACTAAAACAATCTTACGAAAGAACAAAAAAACGCCGTCCTGATTTATTAAAAGCAATTAAAAATGAAGAATGAGAATCGAAAATTTTTCGCCGGAAGTTTAAGCGGGAAACGCGATTTGTTCGTTTTAATTCTTAGTTTTTATTGTAGTTTAAAAAGGGAGCAGTGAAATGTCATTATTGGAACACGTTAACTCGTTACAGAAAAGAGATTTGGGCGTTTCGTTTAAACCGGGCGATCAAATAAGAGTGCATTTTAAAGTCGTAGAAGGCGGCAATGAAAGAATACAGGTTTTTGAAGGCGTTGTCATAAGAATTAAAGGCAGCGGGCTTTCCGAAACTTTTACGGTAAGAAAGGTTTCTTTCGGCGTAGGCGTTGAAAGAATTTTTCCCGTAAATTCTCCCAGAATTGAAAAAATTGAAGTGGCAAGGCACGGAAAAGTGCGCAGAGCAAGGCTCTATTATCTTAGAAATCTTTCCGGAAAAGCCGCAAGAATTTCTGAAGATTCTTCAAGAAGAAAAGCTTTAGCCCAAGCAAAAGCCAAGCCGGAACCTGCCGCAAATTAATAGAGCAGATTTTGCATTCTCGATTCAAACCTTGTAATTGATAACGGATATTTGCCGTTAACTTTTTAATAATGAAAGTTCAAAGCTCAAATAACGACGCATAGTCAATGTTTGTTCTTTGAGCTTTTTTATTGTTAACACAGACGAAGTCTGCCAAATTTTAAAAAGCGGAGTTTAAGCCGCAAACGCATGTGTAAAACGGAGCGGAATTTTTCTTTGCCGACGGTCTGTATTTTAAAACTTTAACTATGGATTTATTTTTATTTGACGCGCTCTACATTAAGCAAGGCGTAAAATATTTGGCCGGTATCGACGAGGCCGGGAGAGGTCCTTTGGCGGGGCCGGTTTGCGCTGCGGCGGTAATTTTGCCGCCGGATGCCAAAATAAACGGATTAAACGATTCAAAAAAATTGACGGCCAAAAAAAGAGAATTTCTTTTTGAAGAAATAAAACAAAAAGCGCTCGCCTTTTCAATAGAACTTTCCGATAATAAAACTATAGACGACATAAATATTTTGCAGGCTGTTTTTGCGGCTATGCGTTCAGCGGTTTTAAATTTAAAAATAAAACCTGACTTGTGTTTAATAGACGGAAATCATAAAATCGCAGGTTTGTCTTTGCCGCAAGAAGCCGTTATCGGCGGAGATGCAAAAAGCGCCTGTATTGCGGCCGCTTCAATTCTTGCCAAAGTTACAAGAGATGCTCTTATGCTTGAGTATGCAAAAATTTATCCGCAATACGGTTTTGAAAAACATAAAGGTTACGGCACAAAAATGCATATAGAGGCAATACGGAAATTCGGCGCTTGTCCGATACACCGCCTAAGTTTTAATAAAGTGAAATAATAAGCCGGCGCAGCCCGCAAAAAAACAAAATATTTTCGTTTGGAAAATGCGTCGTCGGCAATTGTATTTAAGATTGGCGCAGTCCGCATAAAAAAACAAAATGTTTTGATTGTTAACTATACCCCGCAGCTTGCTGCGGAGAACAATTTAGTTGTCTTGCCCGTGAAAACGGGAAACCAAGTTTAAAAAAATCAGTTAACCGCTGATACAGCGCAGCTTTCATTGCCTAAATTTTTATCGTTTCAGCTGACCTTCTTTTAAACGGAGTTTTAAATGTCTTCAAGAGAAAGCGGTTTTGAAAAAGAACGCGAAGCAGCCGCATATCTTAAAAAAAACGGCTATAAAATCCTTGCAACTAATTATGTAACTCCTTTCGGAGAGATAGACATAATAGCCGAAGATAAAAACGAAATAGTTTTTGTCGAGGTAAAATACAGAAAATCTTCTTACAGCGGGCTTGCGCAGGAAGCCGTAAACGCTTTAAAACAGAAAAAAATTATAAAGTCGGCGCTTTTGTACATAAAACGCAATTGTATTAAAAAAAATATCCGTTTTGACGTCGCCGCTGTAAGCGACGCTAAAATAGAGCTGATAAAATCCGCATTCACTCCGGCAGAAAGCCAATACTATTTTTAAACGGCATCCGCGCAGCTGTTTGCGCCGCCGCCGCTGTTTTAATTGTCTGCTTTTATAAGTTCCCGCGCAATTATATGAAAAACCTCAAACGCATATGCCGCGCCTTCTACTGTCCCAAAAATTCGTAATGTGGGGATTTTTTCAGACAGCGTCTGTTTTCATAAAACAGCCGAAGGCTGTCTGACAGAATTTTTTAGTAAACTTGGTTCCCACCCGATAAAAACACTCGAGTGCAGGCTGCTAAGGAAGAACAAATATTAAAAACGCGGGAATGACAAGCTGAAAGACAGGCCGCCTGTTTTATGGAACACAGCCCGCGCCTGTTTTGTTTGTGTCTGTCATTCCCATGAAAATGGGAATAGCCGCCGCTGTCATCCTCGCGAAAGCGGGGATCCATGTTTAATATTAATATAGTCTCTCACATTATTTCTTTTAAAAACGCAATGTAAAAA